>CALVOY010000039.1 GCA_944350415.1 uncultured Bacilli bacterium
ATTCTAGTAACCATCTACAATCCCAAACAGCAACATTTAATTTAAATAGTGCAGGAACATGGGAGATTTATATCAAGGCATTAGATCGTGCTGGTCATTGGGATAATGGAGGAAACTGGAGTCATTACACCTATGGTATTAATTTATGCCCTTATGCACCAGGACAAACATGGGAATTCAACTATACTGGAGGAGCACAATCTTTTACGGTACCATGTAGTGGAACATATAAGTTAGAAGTATATGGTGCTCAAGGTGGAAACTCTTCTTCTTATACTGGTGGTATGGGTGGGTATACACAGGCTACTTATAAATTAGAAAATAATGATGGATTAACAATTCATATTGGTCAAGCAGGAAATGGAGTAAATGCTGGGTCTAGTACATCTAACTATCGTGGAGGAAATAGTGATAATACTGGTGCAGGAGGAGGTGCTGCATCACTTATTCAAATCACACGAAACAATTTAACAAATCCACTTTTGATATCTGGAGGAGGTGGAGGAGCTAGCACATTTTATATGGGAGGAAATGGAGGAAACTCTTCTGGTACTCTTAGTTCTAGTGGAAACGGAGAACAAGGATCCGGCGGAGGTGGCGGTGGTTACCAAGGAGGTTTAGGTGGTCAAGCTATTTCTGATATTCAAGACTATATCTGGATTCCTAATATGAATGTTCAAGATAAAGAATATAATATTGACAGAACTAAAGTAAATGGTTCTTATACAAATGTTTATGGAGCCAGTGGTTCATATGGTTACACAGAGAAAGTAGATGGTGTATACTCTTATATCCAGATTATGAATACGGGAGCTATTAATGAACTTTTTACAGGATATGTAGATACTTCAGAAGGTCAGGGATTAAGATTTCAAGCTCTTATGGATACTGAAGAACCGGCAGATTATGACACTAATCAAAGTTATATTGAGTATATCGATCAAAACGGAAATACGTTATATAGGTTAACATTTCAACAAATAAAAGATCAAATAGACTATGGTGTTCATAACAGATCCTATTATATTAAAGATTTTTATAATGGCAATTATTATGGACAGTATCATTTTGATGTTTCATTCACAATTCCAGCCGGTGTTAGTAAAGTTGGTTTTAAAATACATTGCGTAACTGTTAATCCATCAAGAGATCCTTCTAATTCGGCAATATATGTTGAAAGGTTTGGATTAAGTAATTTAGGGAGAAGTTCTTCTGGAGGCACAAACTATATCAATAACGGCTATAACTGCCTAAATCCATTATCTCAAGCTGGTATTTGGTCTGGAAACGGCTTTGCTAGAATTACTTTAATTTCTACTAATTAAAGAAAGCATTGATGCTTTCTTTTGTTTTTATAAAAGAAATTATTTTAAAAATATAAGAATTATTCGTTCTTTTACATCGAAAAACTTTCTCAAATTTAAAAATTCATATATAATGGATTCAAGGTAGGTGGTACTATGGATATTAGGTTTTCTAGTGTGGAAGAGTTAAAACGACGCCTAATGCCTGCTTTACGATTACGCAAAAGGGAACTGAAAAAGAAAAATTATCAAATTTCAGAAGAAGAACTTTGGAATTATTTTGTAAATCACTTTTGGAGACAATCTGTTCAATTATCATTATCACAAATGGTAGAAGATATTTTAAATAAAGAAGTAAAACAGACAACAGAAGATATTATTTAATAGTTTTGGAGATGGTATAAATGAGTAAAATAGTAGAATATACAATAGAAGATTTAATAGAAAAAGCAAGTGTTTATATTCCAGAAGAGGAAAATTTAGAGAAAATCAGAAGAGCATATCAATTTGCTGAAAGTTCCCATAAAGGACAATTCCGTAAATCAGGGGAGCCTTATATTCTTCATCCACTAAATACAGCGATTATTTTAACTACTGTTTATGCAGATACAGATACTCTGATTGCAGGCTTATTACACGATACTATCGAAGATTGTGGAGTAGAAAAAGAAGAATTAACAGAATTATTTGGACCTACAGTAGCCAATCTAGTATATGGAGTATCTAAATTAGGAAGAATTCACTTTTCTACAGAAAACGAATATTTAATAGAGTATTATAAAAAAATCATTGTTGGAATGAGTGAAGATGTAAGAGTGATTATAGTAAAACTTGCCGATCGTTTACATAATATGCGAACCCTTTATGCTCTTTCTACTGAAAAACAAAAGAAGATCGCCAAAGAAACTCTAGAAATATTAGCCCCTATTGCCCATCACTTAGGAATTCATAAAATTAAAAGTGAGTTAGAAGATTTATCCCTTCGTTATTTAAAACCAGATGTATTTTATGACATTGCCGAGAGATTAGATAAAACGAAATTAGAGCGTGATAATACCGTAAATGATATGATGCATTTGGTAACAGAATTATTAAACGAACATAATATTCCTCATGAAATCAAAGGAAGAGCGAAAAGTATCTACAGCATCTATAACAAATTAAACAAAGGTAAAAAATTTAGCGATATTTATGATTTGCTAGCTCTTAGAATTTTAGTACATACTGAGCAAGAATGCTATTTAGCATTAGGGATTATTCATTCTAAATTCAAACCAATTCCTAAACGCTTTAAAGACTACATTGCGATGCCAAAGACCAATATGTATCAGTCTCTACACACTACTGTTTTTGGCGTGGATGGATACTTATTTGAAATTCAAATTCGTACTTATGATATGGATGAAGTAGCAGAAAATGGAATTGCTTCGCACTGGGCTTATAAAGAACATAAAGATGCTAGCCAATTGATGCAAAATACTACGGAGCAAAAACTACAGTTTTTTAAATCCATCATTGAATTAAATGAAGATAAAATGAGCAGTGAAGAATTTGTAAATAGTGTGAAAGATGAAGTCTTAAATAATAATATTTACTGTTTTACTCCTAAAGGAGATATTATCGAACTCCCAAAAGGAGCAACCCCTATTGATTTTGCTTATAAAGTTCATACTAGAGTAGGAGAAACTATGGTAGGTGCCATTGTAAATAATAGTATCGTTCCTCTTGATTATGAACTACAAAATAATGATATCGTTAAAATCAATACCTCTAAAAATTCGAAAGGACCTTCCCAAGAATGGTTGAATATTGTGAAATCCTCTCAAACTAGAAACAAAATCCGTGCCTTTTTTTCTAAAAATGAAAAAGAAATCTATATCGAACGCGGAAAAGATTCTTTAGAAAAGGAACTTCGCAAAAGAAAAATTGCTTTTTCTGATTTTTTCACACCAGAAAATGAAGCCAAACTTTTGAAAGAGTTCAAAGTAGAAGACTTAGAAGAATTATACTTAGAAATTGGAAATGGAAAGCATGCTGCTAGTACTATTGTGAATATGATATATAAGAAAGAAGAAGAGCAGCCCCAACCTAAACCTAAAAAGATAATTCCTAAGGCTAGTGATAATAATTCGGATGTAGTGGTAGCAGGAATAGATAAAGTAAAAGTAAATTTAGCGAATTGTTGTAATCCTATTCCTGGAGATGAAATCATAGGATATATTACCAAGGGTAATGGTATTAGTGTTCATAGAAAGAATTGTCATAATCTAGAATACTTAGATAATCGTACTGTTTTGGTAAGTTGGAATTCGAATACAAAAGATAAATATGAAACTGTGATTTTGATTCATACCAATACAAATGAAAATAAACTAATGGAAATGATGCAAAAGTTAAGCATATTTGATATTCATATCGACCGCTTTTTCACTCTACATGAAGGAAAGGATACGATTTATGAGGTTACCTTATATGTAAGAGATTTAGAATATTTAGAAAAAGTATCTAAAGAACTAGAAAAACTAGCTTATGTTACTAAAATAGAAAGGTTGATGCGATGAGAGTATTGGTACAAAGAAGTAAAGCCGCAAAATGTATAGTAGACAATGAAGTAGTTGGAAAAATAGAAGAAGGATTGGTTTTATTTGTTGGATTTACAGAAAATGATAATCTAGAAAAAATTCAATATTTATGTAGAAAAATAGTAAATTTACGTATTTTTAATGATGAAAACGGGATCATGAATCAAAGCATTCTGGAGCAAAAACAACCACAGGTATTATCTATTTCTCAATTTACTTTATATGCAGATACTAAAAAAGGAAATCGACCTAGTTATTTAAAGGCTCTAGCCGGAGAGAAAGCACAAGCATTATATGATACTTTTAACGAAGAGTTAAGAAAATTCGTAAAAGTAGAAACTGGCATGTTTGGGGCCAATATGCAAATCGATTTTATAAACGATGGACCTACTACCATTTGGTTAGAAAGGTGATAAAATGAGTAACAAGCTAAACTACCGATTGGTAAATATTTTGCTGTTGATGGCTATTATTTATGTAGTGGTAGCAACAAGTCATTATTGGGGTAGCATTATGTTAAAAATTTTTCATATTTTTGTACCATTTATATTGGCTTTTATCTTTGCTTATATATTAAATCCTTTTGTAAAAAAAATAGAAAACAAAGGAGTCCATAGAGGACTTGCTTTGTTTTTTGTGCTTTTTATGGTTTTTGGCTTGTTAATAGGAATTTTATGGATTACTTTACCGGCAATCTATGAACAGTTAGCTGCCTTTTCCAAAATAATTCCTCAAGTAATGAGTGACATTTCATTCCGCTTTGATATCGATTTAGGGGAATATCAAGCAGCCATTGTAGATACCTTAAATCAACTCGTTAAAGATTTAGGAACTTATATTTCAACTGGTACAATCGATATTTTAGGTAAAAGTGTTAATTTTTTCACAAATGCAATCATCGTATTAGTTGTAGGTATCTATTTACTAATAGATATGGATAAGATTCGGATGTGGATCAAAAGATATTTGAAAGCGCATTCCAAAGAATACCAATATATTCAAGTAGTGGATCATGAAATAGGAAATTATTTGCATGGTTTAGCTCTTTTCATGATTTTTCAGTTTTTTGAATATTCTATTCTATTTAAACTGATTGGTCATCCGAGTTGGCTTTTGTTAGGGATACTTGCTTGCATTACTACGGTAATTCCTTATTTTGGAGGAATTTTTACGAATATCATAGCGATATTGACGGCTAGTGTAGTATCGACTAAATTATTTGTGGCAACTTTATTGATTACCTTTATTTTTCCTAATATTGATGGTTATATAGTTTCTCCCTATATATACGGAAAAACCAATCATATAAACCCGGTATTAGTAATTTTTACAGCTGGTGTTTGTAGTAGTCTATTTGGTTTTTGGGGCATTATGATGGGGTTGCCTATTTATATTGTGATTCGTGCTACTTGGGAATTTTTCAATGGAGATATCAAAGACTATATTGAAAATAAGAAAAGTATGCAATAGCATTAATATTCAACTTGCTAATAAAAATGGATTTTGGTAATTTTTACGAATTTTTATAAAAAATCGTTACCAAAATCAGAAATAATTCTATTTTACAAACATACACTGAAATTGGGAAAAAGTGTATGTTTTTTCTTGACAATGATAGTCGAAAATTGTAATCTTAAAGTAGAGAGGAGTGAAAGAATGTTTTGTGGTGAATGTGGTGCTCAAAACAAGAAAGAGGATACTTTCTGTTCAGAGTGTGGGGCACCATTAGTACAAGAAGAAAAACAAGAAAATGCTACCAATGTAACAAAGAAACCTAGGCAGCCAATGTCTAAGAAAAACAAAATCATTATTATTGTGGTTTTAGCTGTAGTCATTCTTTTAGGAGTTGGATACAAAATCGGAAGTGATGCAACCAATCCAAAAGCAGTTGCAAAAGAGTATATTCAAGCAGTTATCGATCAAGATGGTAACAAATTATATCAGTATTTAGAATTAGAAGGTGACAAGACTTTTGTTTCTAAAAAAATCTTTACGGATCTGCTTGGTGGTAACAAGTCAGAATCTAATATTGTAAATTATACAATTACAGATGTTACTTATGGTGATGGCAAACTAAGTGCAATAGTAAACTTTAAATATACTACCAAAGGTAGTAGTAGTGAAAGAACAGATTCTGTTCATTTAACGAAGCAAAAAGACAAGAAATTTTTGATTTTTGACAATTGGGAAGTAAGCGATATTTCAGCAGAAAATATGGTAGTGGAAGACTATACAATTGAAGTGCCAAAAGGTGCAACTTTAACTTATGCAGGAATTGCGGTAGATAAAAAATACTTAGATTCAGAACAAGCTACCTCAGCATATGATGTTTATGTGCTTCCACAAGTATTTACTACAGCAACTACTCTAAAAGCAACATTAGCTAACGGGTTAGAATTAGAAGAACAAGTTACCCCTTCTTCTTATTATAAGATCTATACCGTATCTTTTGATGAAGATAGTTTGAGCGAAGCTACAAAAGAAAAAATTACAGGTAAAGCAAAAGAAGCACTAACAACAATTTATACCAATGCTATAAGTAAGAAACAGTTTAGCGATATAAAGTCTAACTTTGAGCATGGTGATTTAGATCTTAGCAAATTAGAAACTAGCTATAATACTTTGGTTTCAGATTTAGGCGAATCATCTAATACTTTAACTAGCATCGAGTTCACAGAAATATCTATCTATGATGTAACATTAAATGATAATAGTGAGTTTGAAGTAGAGTTAAAGGCATCTTATGATTATACAGTCAATTATACCAATTGGTCAGATGAGGTAGAAACACATAGCGATTCTGATTATAGCTACATAACCGTTGTTTTAGCTTATGATCAAGGAGAGTATTATTTAACCGATGTAGAGGATCTAGATAGCTATTTTTCTAGATATTAAAAAAAGATAGGAGAGATTTATAAAATGGCAAAGTTTTGTACAAAATGCGGTAAAAAATTAGAAGAAGGGCAAGTATGTGATTGTAGCAAAACTGTTACAACTAGTGAAACAGTAGCTACCACAGCTTCTCATGGCTTTGATTTTAATGAATGTGTAAATTCTTACATAGAAATTATAAAAGGAATTTTTGTAAAACCAGTGGATACTTTAAAGAAATTTGCAACATCAGATAACTTTATATTAGGGTTAATTGCTTTGGTGTTAAATTGTATCATTAGTGGTGTGTTCTTATATTGTTTCGCTAGTGAAGCAACAGGACTATTAACATCTTTGATGGGAATGAATAGTTATGGTTCACTACTTACAATGAGTACAGCAGTTGAAGTTCCATTTATGAAAACCTTCTTTTATGGATTCTTATTTATGGCAGTAGGATTTGCTGTAACAGCACTGATGATTTATTTAATAGCAGGAGCTATCTTGAAAGATAAAATAGATATCAAAAAAGCTTTTTCTTTAGTAGGAGTATGCTCTGTCTTTACAACAATTACAACAGTAGTAGCAATCATTTTAAATTATATTTCTATGAATTTTATGTTTGTTGTATTACTAATTGCAGGAGTATTCTATTTAACACATTTATATCAAGGTATTCATGAGACTACCAATGTAGATAAAAATAAATTAGCTTATGTATTTGTTCCTGCCGTTAGTGTAGCTACTTTTATAGTAGTGTACATTTTACCAAAAATTTTATTTTAAGAAAGTGGAGACTTTGGTCTCTTTTTTCTTGTCTTAATACAGAATTTATACTATAATGATGCTACTAAGGAGTGGTATTATGCCTATTATTAAACAAAATGAAAAAGGATTATTAATTGTAATGAGTGGGCCAAGTGGGGCTGGCAAAGACAGTATCATTCAGGAATTATTAAAAAAAGAGACTAATATATGGGTTTCTATCTCTATGACTTCAAGGTTACCACGTGGCCAGGAAAAGGATGGAAAGGACTATTTCTTTGTAACCAGAGAAAAATTCGAGGAAAATATTAAAAACGGGAATCTATTAGAATATGCTGAATATAATGGAAATTATTATGGAACTCCCAAATATCAAATAGAAGAATATTTAAAACAGGGAATAGATGTCATATTAGAAATCGAAATTCAAGGAGCTTTGCAGATAAAAGAATTAATACCAGAAGCTTTGTTTATTTTTGTGATGCCACCATCTATGGAAGAATTGAAGAATAGATTGGTAAATCGCGGTACAGATAGTGAAGAAAAAATAGTAGCTAGGTTTAAAAGAGCCTATCAAGAAATCAACGAAGTAACAAAATACAACTATGTGGTAGTGAATGATGAATTGGATCAAGCCGTTGAAAAAGTGGGTTCTATCATAAGAGCTGAAAAATGTAGAGTAGATCGTATTGAAGAAGTATTTTTAAATAACCCAGAAGAAATTGTTCATGAAGGACTATTAGATAAAGAATTCGATAATAGCAAATAAAAAGACCGTCTTTTAAAAGATTACGGTCTTTAATATTCTTTGTGTATTAGCAAAGTTTAATTTGGCAACTTCTTTTAGTTTTTCTTCTCCATATTTTTGAACAATTTCTTCGCCAATAGAATCCACCTGAGGACCGGCACCTTTCGGAAGAGGAATATGCAAACTATCCGCAAGTTTATCAAATTCTTTTAAGAAAAGATAACGACTAATAATACTACTACAAGCGACAGCTAAGTTTTTATCTTCTGCTTTGGTCATAAAAGTAATTCCTCTTTGTATTTCAGTAGATTTTTTGATGTAATCATAGTATCTAGCCTCTTTAGCAAATTCATCTACAATGATATAATCAAACGGTTCTTTAGTGACTTGTACCAATTGATATAAAACTTTATTATGCAAAATTGCTTTAATTTTATTCATATTATTGTCTTTGGCATGTTTCTCGTTATATTCTCGATTGGTAAGAATGATACTTTTATAAGAGATTTGTTTGGCTATTTTAGGAGCTATTTCTAATATTTTTTCATCGGTTAACTTTTTAGAGTCTTTAATGCCCAACTCTTCTAGATAAGGAATATCTTCCTTTTTCACAAAACTAGCAGTTACTACAATCGGACCAAAGTAATCACCAGTACCAACTTCATCAGAACCGATAGAAGAACAATAGTAATATTTTTTTTCTTTTTCTTTTATTTCAGGACTATTTTGCTTGTTTTGTCCATCCATTTCTAACCACATAGCAGAGTCTACATCAGCACTAGTTCCTTGAAACATAATTTTTCCGCTTTCGTACATGGTAACTACAGTATCTCCATCTTGTGCTTGAAAAACAACATAAGGGATTACTTTATCTCTTTTTTTATCCTCGTAATATTTCATTATTTTTTCTTTTGTTTGATCACTAACACGAATAACACAGTTCATAATTTCACCTTTTCTAATATACTAAGGCTATTATACAGAAATTTTTATTCTTTTACAATCTGTGGACAAGAAAATTAAAGTTTGCTACACTATACTATAGGAATGTGATAGAGTTAGAGCAACAACAAATATTAAAAAATGCTAGAAGTATCAAAGAAAAAAAGAATCCAGAACGAATCATGCACAAGGTAACTTTTAGAAAAGGTAGGTTGCTAAGACAAGAAAAAACTGGTAAAAAACGATAAAATTCTTTGCAGAATAAATAAAATAGCGCTATAATGAATATAATAAGGAAGGGTGAAGTATATGAATATTGTAGATGCCATTATTATATTACTGATTCTAGCTTGTGGTGTAGCAGGTTTTAAAAGAGGTGTACTAAAGCAATTAGTTTCTACTGTTGGGTTTGTGATTATCGTAATCCTTGCCTTCTATTTGAAGAACCCAATTGCAGAATTTTTAAGTTTGCATTTGCCATTTTTCAATTTTGGTGGAAGTTTTGCCAATGTTACAAGTTTGAACATTATTTTGTATCAAATTATATCTTTTATTTTAGTTGTCTTCATTTTAGAAGTAATATTAGGAATTCTAATTCGAGTGACTGGAGTAATAGAAACGATATTAAAATTCACAATTATTTTAGGAATTCCATCTAAAATTTTAGGATTTATAGTAGGAATTATAGAGGGATTTATTATTACTTTCTTAGTTCTATTTTTCTTAAGACAACCAGGTTTTAATTTAAAGATATTAGAAGAAAGTAAATTGACTGATCCTATTTTAAATTCTACTCCTGTATTATCGCAGGTAGCGGGAGGTTTCGTAGATACCTTTCATGACTTGTATGAACTTGGTAATGACTACTATGAACAAGAAATGGATGCGAATACTTTAAATTTAAGATCTATCGATGTGATGTTAGAACATAAAATTATTACACCAGATTATGTGGTAAAATTAGTAGATGCTAAAAAAATAGAAGTAACTGGCATTGATAGTGTTATTAATAAATATAGATAGGAGATTGTTATGATAAGAGAATTCAAAGATGGAAATTTTAATGAAGAAAAAAAAGAAGGAGTAGTTCTAGTAGACTTCTATGCTACTTGGTGCGGCCCATGTAAGATGATGCATCCAATTATTGAAGAAATAGGAAAAGAAAATCCTGACCTTAAAATTATTAAAATAGATGTTGATCAGCATGAGGATTTAGCAAGAGAATACGGTATTATGAGTATTCCTACTATTATGTTATTTCGAGATGGAAATTTAGTGGAAAAAAATATTGGTTTTATTGCCAAAGATCAATTGACTCAGTGGTTAAATCGTTAGAAAAAATTCTTAATTAAGAGTTTTTCTTTTTTTTCTGTTTTTACTTTTCAAGACTTTTATTTTATTGTATAATGAGATATAGAATAGTGGAGAGAGGAAGCTAAAGAAAATGAAAAAAATATATACTGGTATTGACCTTGGTAGTTTCAGTATTAAGATTGTAGTATGTGAAGTAGTCAATAATAAATTTCATGTTTTAGCTGCTTCTAATACTAGATGTAAAGGAATTCAAAACGGAATGATCATAGATATGGAAGAGGCATCTACATATTTGATGAAAGCCAAAAAGAATGTAGAAGGAATGTTAGGTATTACCATCGATCAAGCAGTTGTAACCGTATCTTCTATGGATAGAACTTTTGATATTGTGGAAGGGAAAACAACGATAGAAGATGAAAATCATATGGTATCTTCTAATGATATCAATAATGTCTTTCAGGATGCAGTATTAGGTAGAGTTGAGGATAGTAGAGAACTAATTACCATTACTCCTATTTCTTTTCAAGTAGATGATCAAGAGGCTGTCAAAGATCCGAAGGGATTGATGGGAAATAGTCTTTCTGTAAAAGCAGTAATTACTTCTGTTCCTAAGGAAAATTTTAGGAACACGATTCATTTGTTAAAGAATTGTGGAATAGAAGCAGTAGATGTAACATATGGAGCTGTTGGTGATTATTATGTAGCCAAAAACCCAGATTTTGATAAGGGAATATCAGCTATTGTCAATATCGGTTATTCTAAAACAGAAGTTTCTATTTTTAATAAAGGTATTATGATTAAAAATGAGATTATAAGTAGTGGTAGTAAGCTGATTGACAAAGATTTAGCCTATGTATATAATTTGAAGCGTAGTCAAGCTAGAGCACTAAAAGAAAGTTTTGCTGTTAGTAACACCAGATACTCTGATGTAAATGATACAATAGAATTAACCAACAAAGCAGGAGAAGATATCATCTTAAATCAATTGGAAGTATCAGAAGTGGTGGAAGCAAGATTAGTAGATTTATTAAGACTTGCGAAAAAACAAATTAATCTCTTAACAAACAGAGAAATTAGTTATATAATAATCACAGGGGGAATAAGCGAACTTGCAGGTTTTGAATATGTAGTAGAAAATATTTTTGATAGAAGATGCTCTACTTTGGATATTAGTACGATGGGAATTCGAAGTAATATGTATTCTAGCAGTTATGGAATTATAAAGTACTTTCACAATAAACTTGATTTAAGGGGATTATCTTATTCTATGGTAAGTGAGAAAGAAGCAGTGAATTTAATATCAACAAAAGGAAAAATATCTAATAATTTTCATGATAATATTATTAGTAAAGTATTTGGATATTTTTCTGGTGAATGAGGAGGATGTATATGTTTAATAGTTTAGAAATGGATCAACTTGCTAAAATAAAAGTAATTGGTGTTGGTGGAGCAGGTTGTAACGCTGTAAATAGAATGATTGAATCAGGAGTAAAAGGGGTAGAGTTTATTGTAGCCAATACAGACTTACAGGTTTTAAATAATTCCAAAGCGGATGTTAAAATTCAGATTGGTGCTAATTTAACCGATGGTTTAGGAGCAGGGGCTAATCCAGATGTAGGAAGAGAAGCCGCTGTAGAAAGTAAAAAAGAGATTGAAGATGCCCTAAGTGGAGCGGATATGGTATTTGTAACTTGTGGTATGGGTGGAGGAACTGGAACAGGTGCTTCCCCAGTAATAGCTGAAATTTCTCAAACCCTAGGAGCTCTAACTGTTGCGATTGTAACTAAACCATTTGGTTTTGAAGGAAAGCGTAGAATGGAAAATGCATTGAGGGGATTAGATGAATTAAAGAAACATGTAGACACTTTGATTGTGATTCCTAATGATAGATTAAGAGAAATCATTGATAAGACAACACCGATGTTAGAAGCTTTCAAAGAAGTTGATAATGTTCTTCGCCGTGGTGTTCAATCTATTTCCGATTTGATAGCTGTAGTGGGACTTGTTAACCTAGACTTTGCAGATGTAAAAGCAGTAATGCAAAATTCTGGAAAAGCAATTATCGGTATTGGAATTGGAATGGGTGAAGATAGAGCGGCGGAAGCTGCCAAACAGGCTGTTTCTTCACCGCTATTGGAAACTAGTATTCAAGGGGCAACCAATGCAATTATCAATGTTACTGGTGGAGTAAATTTAACCCTATTTGAAGCAGAGCAAGCAGCTGAAGTAGTCCGTGCAGCTTCTAATACAGATATTAATACGATTTTTGGTTCTGTTATTAACGAAAATTTAACTGATGAAGTAATTGTTACTGTAATTGCTACAGGTTTTGATAAAAATGAAAAAGCAAAAGAACCACTATACAACAATGTTCAAAATACAACTAGAAGAAGTACTCCTCGCGAAATCGAAGTAATGGATGATGATTTTGATGATGATAGTGAAGATGATGACTTCCCAATCTTTTTACAGAATAAAAACTTTTAGTAAAATAATAGGTATATAGGAGAGCTTTTAGCTTTCTTTTCTTTTGGTGAAATACCTGAAAACAATATAGAATTTACATAGGAAATCGTGTATAATAGTCACGGGAGGAGAACTATATGGATAATTTAAAGAAAAAATATGATGAAATAACAGAATTAAGAAGCCACATTATAGAAGAGATGAAGGTACTTGAAGAGAATGAAATCATAAAAAGATATTTTGAATTAAAAAACAAAATGAAAGCTTATATACTGATCAACTCAGTCTATTTACTACAATGAAAGAGCAAGAATATGATTCTTGTAGCCATGTATTAGTATTTTCTAAAATAGAACATGATAGATGGGAAGGTCGTACATATAAAAGCTCTGGCTGTATGAAATGCGGTTTAGATAATAGTGTTTTAGATTGTCATAGAAGGTACTTACCTTTTGACAAAGCGATTATGTATGACTATTTGAAGAAAAAAGGACCGTCTTTTACTTATCTCACTGGTATAGAAACCAATATTGCTTGTGATTTGGATTTGGCACAAGAAATCTATCGAAAAATAAAAATAGCACACCCTAATATTGATGATAAAACGGCAATTCAATACTTTAAGAATGCTCTAGATCATATTAGAAGTGTTGATGTTAGCGATGAAAGAAAAGAAAGTAGAGTAAAAAGATTATCATTAAATCCTAGTTTTAAAAGTTGGAATGGTCGTGATGTTCATGTCGATTAACTCAACTAAAAAATAGTTTAAAATGATAAAGGATAAGAGAAATTCTTTCCTTTTTTTTTATTTTATGGTACAATTTAGCTACTTTATATACGAGGGGATGAACAGATGAAAGTTGGTATTTGTACATTGGGTTGTAAGGTCAATGCCTATGAAAGTGAATATGTGATATCCTTGTTTCAAAAACGAGGATATGAAATTTCTTCTTTCGAAGATATTTGTGATGTCTATATTATCAATACTTGTACCGTAACCAATCAAAGTGATAGTAAAAGTCGCAAAATGATTCACCAGGCTATTAGAAGAAATCCCGATGCTTGTATTGTAGTAATGGGATGTTTTATCCAGGCTAATCAAGATTATTCCATAGAAGGTGTAAATATTTATATCGGGAACAAAGAGAAAAGTAAAGTGGTGGATCTAGTAGAAGAATTTTTTGCGAATCAAAAAAATATTCAAAATGTGTATTCCAATTTAGGAAATGAATTTGAAGATATGGAGATTGAAAATTTTGTTGGTAGAACGAGGGCTTTTGTAAAGATTCAAGATGGTTGTGAAAATTTTTGTAGCTACTGTATTATTCCTTATGTACGTGGGAAATGTCGTAGTAAACAGAAAGAAAAAGTGATCGAAGAAATTACCACCTTAGTAAATAACGGTTACCAAGAAATTGTTTTAACAGGCATTCATACCGGAAATTATGGGAGAGATTTGAATACAGATTTTGCTTCACTATTAAAAGAGATTGTAAATATCTCCAATTTATATCGTTTGCGTATTTCGTCCATCGAAATCACTGAATTAACGAAGGAAGTTTTAGATATTTTGAAAAACTATTCAGTGATTGCAGATCACTTGCATATTCCATTGCAGGCAGGAAGCGACTCAACTTTAAAGCGTATGAATCGTAAATATGATACAAGATATTTTGAACATAAAATGGCAGCTATCCGCAATATCAGACCTGACATTTCTATCTCTACAGATGTAATTGTTGGATTTCCTGGAGAAACCGAAGAAGATTTTAAAGAAACTTATGAATTCTGTAAGAAAATGAAGTTTTCTAAAATCCATGTTTTTCCATATTCGGTAAGAGAAGGAACTCCGGCTAGCAAATTTCCAAATCAAGTAGATGCTAAGATAAAAAAAGAAAGAGCTAAAAAACTAATTTCATTATCAGAAAAATTAGAACAAGAATATATGAAAAAATTTCTGAATACAAAAGTAGAAGTTTTAATAGAACAAACCAAAGACAATAATAGCTATGGTCATACTAGTAATTATTTATCAGTAAAATTAAAGGGAGTCTATTCTAGCGAAGATGTTGTAACAGCAGAGATTACAGAGTTATCCTATCCCAATTGTATTGCCAAAGAACTAGTAAAGGAAAGATGATGATGGATAAAAATATATTAAATATCAAACTTGAAAGTGAAAAATATAATTTTATAATAGAAGAAAAATCAATTTCTAAAATCTATGTTGTTTTACCATTTTTGCGCGATGCTATTTTAGGAAATCTATCCCAATCACAAGATGGTTTCTGCTTACATCTATGTGATCGAATTGCAAGTAGTTGTGTAGGAAATAAAAAATATATAAATTGGTTTTACTCGCCTAATTTATTTAGCAAAACCATTCATATCTTTGTCCCTAATAGTAGCATTTCTAGTATAAATATTCATTTAGAAAATGGAAATCTTTTTCTTCATAAAATTCATGCGCAAAGAGTGAATATATCAGATTTAAGAGGAAATATTAAAATTAAGAATTCTAATATTAGTTCATCTATCATTGAAGGATATCAGTCTGAAATAGTAATTGAAAATTTAGAAGGAAATCATAGTGACATAAGTAGTAAAACTGGAAATTTAAAAATAAAAGGAATGGTATCAGATAGAAATAAATTGGAAACAATACTAGGTGATATTTGTCTTTATTTAAATGATCAAGATTTAGATTATACGCAGATAGATATGAAATCCAAGACAATCAAGAGTTCTTTAGAACCAAAAAAAGAACTTAGAAAAACGATAGATTGCTTTGCTCCTTATGGTAGCATTTCAGGGAACTTTTTATGAAATTTTACTGTATTTTTATAATGATTCATTATATAATGTATATGATAGCGAGGTAAAGAAAATGGAAAATCTAGATTTAAGCATGGTAAAAATAGTTCAAGAAAAAGCAAAAGAACGAGAAATATTACAAAATTTGTATCAAAATAGTATCCAAAATGGAAAGATGCAACAAGAAGTTCATGGCAAGGGCTATGTTGGCAAGCAAGGTAAACAAGCAAAAGAAAACATAAAACCAATCATCTTAACTTTGGCAGCAGCAGTCGGTCTTACCGCTAGTATAGCAACGGTATCAAAACTGGATCAAGTATCTCACTATAATACTGTTTTAGAGCAAAAAATGGAGCAAGAATTAACAGATACCCAAATAGCTGCTTATCAAAAAGATCAAGACATGGGGAATTTGATAACGAATACAATTGAGAAACTAGGAGAGATTCAAGCGGCAAAAGAAACACTAGATACTAGTAATTATGACATGATGGAAAATAATATCTCAGCTTCTACGATAGAATATTTACCTCTTGATGAAGATGGCTTGTTTCCATTATCTGAAAAAGATCAGGATGCTATTGATATCGCAACCGATCAAGTAATCGAAGAATATAAAAGTAGGGGAAGATAATATGATTGATAATAGTCGTGTAGTACTGGAAAACGGAATAGAGTATGATGTTGTAGAAAAAATTGAGTCAAATCAGCAAGCTTATATTTATTTGGTAAATCCTAAAGAAATGGAAGATATTTGTATTCGTAAAGAAATAGAAGAGAATGGAAAAACTTATTTAGTGGGACTAGATAATCAAGAAGAAGTCAACTTGGCTTTAAAACTGTTTGCTGAAAAGAATCAA
Organism: uncultured Bacilli bacterium; assembly: GCA_944350415.1. GTDB lineage: Bacteria > Bacillota_I > Bacilli_A > RF39 > UBA660 > Alloscybalousia. The sequence goes on from CALVOY010000039.1 coordinate 16,670, forward strand.
ACAGAAGAAAATTAGTAAGAAATTTGGTATAATATCCTTAGGGATATTTTTTTTGGAGGAAAAAGAGGATGAGCACTTATATCAAGGGAAATTTTAGAAAATATATATTTAAAAGTGATACAGGTTATTGTGTTGGTCTTTTTAAAGTAAAAGAATCGAACTCTCTAGAAATAGAAGAATTTATAGATCATACCATTCCTTTTACTGGATATTTCCATGAATTAAATGAAGAGGACACTTATCTTTTTTATGGTACTTTAGTAGAGCACGAAAAGTATGGCAAACAATTTCAAGTAGAAAACTATGAGCGAGTATTGCCAGAAGAAAAAGATGCCATTGTGGAATTCTTAAGCAGTGGATTATTTAAAGGAATCGGTGAAAAAACTGCCGAAAAAATAGTAACTTATCTAGGAAGAGATACATTAACCATTATCTTAGAACATCCCAATAATTTACTGTTAATTCCGGGAATCACGCAAAAACAAATTGATCTTTTGCATACCACCTTAACACAATATGAAGCAAGTTATAAGACCATTGTTGCTTTGGGAGAGCTTGGATTCTCGACCAAAGACAGCTTATTAATCTATTATAAATATAAATCACAAACAACAACTATTTTAGAAAACAACATCTATTCATTGATGGAAGATATCCTGGAGATTACTTTTAAAAAAGTAGATACTATTGCCTTAAAAAATGGAATGAAAAAAGATGATATCAGAAGAATTCAAGCTGCGGTTTTGTATACTATGGATGAAATATGCAACTTATATGGTCATAGCTATCTGTTAGAAAATGAAATTTTAGAATATACAATTCGAGTACTTGGGAATCCAGTAACTGATAGCGACTGGAATCAGGCGTTGAAAAATTTAGAACTAGATTTAAAAATTATCCAAAAAGAAGAAAAGTACTACTTGACTAAAATGTATGAAGCAGAACAAAACATCACAAAGCGTTGTGGCTATTTAATGCGCATGAAAGATCATATGGATAAAAAGTTGGATAGTAAAATTCGCATGGTAGAAGATCACTTTTCCTGCTTCTATAATGAAGAGCAGTTAAAAGCCATTAAACTTTCCTTTATCAAAAACTTTTTAATTGTAACCGGTGGACCAGGAACAGGAAAAACAACTATCATTAAAGCAATTAGTGAATTATATCGCCAAATCCATCATTGGTCTTATGAAACATTAACAGAAAAAATTGCGTTATTGGCACCAACAGGAAGAGCCAGCAAAAGAATTAGTGAATCTACCAATTTACCAGCTTCTACTATTCATCGCTTTTTAAAATGGAACAAAGAAAATAATAAATTTGGAATTAATGAGTATCATAAAAGTGAAGTCGATTTTGTAATTATTGATGAGTTTAGTATGGTGGATACCTATTTATTTGATTCGTTACTAAAAGGTTTAAAATATGATACCAAAATTATCTTAGTAGGTGATTACAATCAATTGCCAAGTGTGGGACCTGGAGAGCTATTAAAAGATATGATCGAAAGCAATACCTTAAATGTAGTAGAATTAAAAGAATTATATCGCCAAAAAGAAAATTCCAACATCATTAGTCTTGCTTATCAAATCAATGAAGATTCACTAGATAGAAGTATATTCAATCAACAAGAAGATTTAACCTTTATTCCTGTTCCAGCAACAAATCTAACCGATAAGATGATGGAGATTGCGAAAGATTATCTGCAAACAAAACAAGATATTCAAGTGCTAGCACCGATGTATAAAACTTTAAATGGAATTGATAGAATGAATGTTTCTTTGCAAAATATTTTTAATCCTCGAAATACAAAGAAAAAAGAAATCATGATTAATGGCATCGTATTTCGCGAACAAGATAAAGTAATCCAACTTTCTAATATGCCAGATGAAAATGTTTTTAATGGTGATATTGGCATTATTGAAGAAATTCATAATGGTAACAAAAAAGAAATCTATATTAATTTCGATGGTAACAAAGTAAAATATACACCTACGAATTTTCAAAAATTTAAACATGCTTATACGATTAGTATTCATAAAAGTCAAGGCAGCGAATTTGATATGGTAATGATACCACTAGTAAATGGTTATGGCAAAATGCTTTATCGAAAATTAATTTATACAGCAGTAACAAGAGCGAAGAAAAAACTATATTTAATAGGAGAAATATCCGCCTTAGAAAAAGCAATTCAAAATAATGATGTAAATTTAAGACGCACAACACTAAAAGAAATGTTAATAGCCAATATACAAAATGTATAAAAATTAAAAAATCTTTCATAATAGTAATGGTATAGAAATATACTAATCATATTTTCAAGTGATGAGGTGATATTATGAAGAAAAGTAGTATAGTCGCAGGTTCTTTAGTGTTAACTGCTCTAGGTGGATATGGAGCATGGTGTGCGTATAAGAAAATGAATCCACACGGTGCTAACCAAGTTAAAAAAGATGTTAAAAAAATGACCAAGAACATGGAAAAAAGCATTGAAGATATGATGTAAAAAGGAAGCAAAACTTCCTTTTTATTATTTTTAATTTTCAAACCAAAAAACTATAGTATAAAAATGGAAAATATGCTATATTATGTAAAGAGATAGAAAAAAGGTGAGAATATATGCTAAAGCGAAAAAACGATTCTATTGATTATGGCAAATTAAACGAAGGTATTCGTATTGGAGTGAATATATTAAAAATTGCTTTCATCCTAGCTATTGTATGCTTAATCTTTATTTGTAGCAAGCTGTTAGGGGATTGGAGAATTCTTCCTTTTATCGGGAAAATGCTTGCGATTATTTCCCCACTTTTTATAGGAATTATTTTAGCCTGGCTATTTGATCCCTTTGTTACTTTTTTAAATAAGAAAGGTGTAAGTAGAATTTTAGGAGCAATTTTTGTTTATGTAATTTTTCTATCATTTATTTATTTACTGATTCGCTTGATGGTACCTTCTATTACCAATCAGTTAAATGATTTAGCTCAGTCTGTACCTAGCTTTATTAATTATTTAAAAGATAATATTGATCACTTTTTTGATAATCTGAACAATTTAGGAGATTATAATTTTACCGATATTAAGATTGGCATTTATGATAGCATTAATAATCTAAGTAAGTCTCTAACTGTAGATTTGCCAACTACCATTATGAATATCATTTCTAACATTGTATCGGGTGGAGTGAATTTATTAATCGGTTTATTAGTTGGTCTATATATGCTATTTGACTTTGATAATGTAAAAAAACATCTGTATAGTTTGATTCCTAAAAAATATCAAAAAGATACCATATCATTACTAAATCGATTAAATAATAACTTAAAAAGTTATGTTCATGGAACTCTTTTAATTATGTTTATTCTATTTATTTTCCAATCTATCGCTTTATCGATTGCTGGGTTAGAAGCCCCAATGGTCTTTGGTTTATTTTGTGCAATTACGAATGTCATTCCTTATATTGGACCTTATATTGGTGGAGCACCAGCAGTAATCGTTGGCTTGTCAATTAGCCCGATGACTGGGATCTTTGTATTAATTGCAGTGGTATTAGCCCAAGCTTTAGAAAGTTACTTCTTACAACCCGTAGTAATGGGAAAAACCATGAAACTTCATCCGGTAACAATTATGCTAGGGTTATTGATATTTGGACATTTTTTTGGTATAATTGGAATGATTATAGCAACACCAGTAATTTCTATTTTAAAAACCATTTTCCAATTTTTCAATGAAAAATATTCTATTATGGAAAGAATTACCGAGAATTAATCAAAACATTAAGAAAAGATGAGTAATATAATAATGATTGATAGAGACATTGTGGTTGGTGAAAACAATGATTCGTTTTATATGAAAGCTACTTTTCGAGTGACTATAAAATAGTCCGGCATGGTCCGTTATCAGAATTAAGATCTAATTAGGATGGTACCGCGAATATTCGCTCCTAACTAGGTCTTTTCTTGTGAGAGGGTTCATAACAATAATAATACATGCGTTTCTATCAATTAGAAAGGAGTCATTATGAAAAAAGATATTTCTATTTATTTAATTAGTGGTCGAGCCAGAAATGGAAAAGGCACAATTAGTAAAATAATCAAAGAGGAGTATGAAAAAAAGGGATTCTCAGTTTGTGAAATTCAAGTTATGAGAACTTTAAAAGGGTATTTAAAAGACTATTTTGGTTGGGATGGAAAAGAAGAAACCAAACCTCGTAAGATGTTACAAGAAATAGGAACAGATATTATCAGAGAGCAGATGAAGCAACCATATTTTCATATTGATCGTTTGATTGGCGATATAGAAGTTTTATCGAACTTCTTTCAAGTTTTTATTGTAAATGATATTAGACTTCCTTTAGAGATAGAAACGATAAAAGAAAAATTTTCTCATGTTATTAGCATTCGAGTGACAAGGGAAAACTATGTTAGTCCATTAGAAACAAGTGAGCAAGTACACATTACAGAACTTGCCTTAAATGATTATCAAAATTTTGATTACGAAATTGTGAACAATTCCCTAAATCAGTTAAGAAATGATATAATAAAAATAGTAGATAGTGAGGTAATGAAAAATGAAATACATGACTAGTACAGAAATTAGAAATATGTGGTATCAATTTTTTGAAAGTCACGGTCATAAAAGAATGGAAAGTGCACCATTGATCCCAATTGATGATGATTCTTTGCTTTGGATTAATGCGGGTGTTACGCCATTAAAGAAATATTTTGATGGTAGTAAAGTTCCAGAATCTAGAAGAATTGTTAGTGTTCAGAAATGTATTCGTACCAATGATATTGAGAATGTAGGAGTAACGGCTAGACACCAAACCTTCTTTGAAATGATGGGTAATTTTTCCATTGGAGATTATTTTAAAAAAGAAGCCATAGAATTTGCTTTTGAATTATTAACCAGTTCTGAGTGGTTTCAAATTCCCAAAGAAAAACTTTATGTAACCATCTACATCGATGATGATGAAGCTTATGAGCAGTGGGTAAAAGTAGGGATGCTTCCAGACCATATCGTTAGATTGGAAGGAAATTTTTGGGAAATTGGAGAAGGACCATGTGGCCCAGATTCAGAAATTTTCTATGATCGTGGCGAAAAATATGATCCAGATCATAATGCTTTAGAGCGTTTTCAAAAAGATGAAGATCAAGAACGATATGTTGAGATTTGGAATAATGTATTTAGCCAATTTAATTCAAAAGAAGGAATAGATCGAAAAGACTACAAAGAATTACCAAGTAAAAATATCGATACTGGTGCTGGATTAGAAAGATGGGCTTGTATTTTTCAAAATGTAGATTCTACTTTCGACACAGATTTGTTTGTACCAATCATTCGTAAAATAGAAGATTTAAGTGGTGTTTTATATAACGGAGATGCTAGTTTTAAAATCATAGCCGATCATATTCGTGCTATTACAGTAGCATTATCGGATGGAGCTATTTTTGAAAATGTAGGCAGAGGATATGTATTAAGAAGGTTATTAAGACGAAGTGTGCGTATGGGAAAAAAACTTGGTTTAAACGAACCTTTTATGTATAAATTGGTAGATGATGTTTGTGATATCATGGGTGAAAGTTATCCAGAATTAGTAGAAAACAAAGGCTTTATCCAAACATTAGTATACGAGGAAGAACAACTATTTCATAAAACTTTATCTAGTGGGGAAAGAAGACTTTTGGAACTTATGGAAAATACCAAAGAAAAAAACATTCCCGCTCATGAAGTATTTAAACTATACGATACATATGGATTTCCTTATGAGCTTACTTTAGAATATTTAGAAGAAAAGGGCTTTACCACTTCCAAAGAAGAATTTGATCACTATATGGAAGAGCAGAAAATGTTAGCAAAACAAAATCGTAAACAAGAAGCTAACATGAATATTCAAAATGAAGCCCTATTAAATTTTAAAGAACCATCAGAATTCATCTATAACTCTTATACTGAAAAAGGCAAGGTAATTGGTTTATTTGATGGCGAAAAGTTTGTAGATTCTATTTCAAAAGAAGGATATGTTATTTTAGATAAAACTTGTTTTTATGCAGAATCTGGTGGACAAGTAAGTGATACGGGGATGATTACTTCTAGTAGCTTTAAGGCTCGTGTGCTAGATGTACAAAAAACTCCGAATGGACAGAATCTTCATAAAATTAAAGTATTAGATGGTACGGTTAAACTAAAAGATTCTGTGAAAACTACTATTGATGAGGCAAGGCGCAGAAAGATTCAAGTAAATCATTCTTGTGTTCACTTGCTTCAATATGCTCTACGCACGATTATCTCTGATAAAATTCATCAGGCTGGTAGTTATGTCGATGATTCTTCTTTGCGCTTTGATTTTACCTATACCGGTAAATTATTAGATGATAAAATCATCGAAGTAGAAAATTTTATAAATGATTATGCTAAGAAAAATATTGCTTCCCAAACGGAAATTTTGGATATTGAAAAAGCCAAAGAAACAGGGGCTATTGCTTTATTTAGTGAGAAGTATGGAAGTAGTGTTCGTGTAGTAACGATTGGCGATTCTAAAGAGTTATGCGGTGGTACTCACATTCAAAATACTAGTGAAATTAAGAACTTTGCTATCTTTTCTGTAGAATCTAAAGGAAGTAATGTCTACCGTATCGAGGCCTGCACTAACGATAGTATAGAAGATATTTTATTAGAAACCATAAAGCCTTATAATGATGAGAAAATTAAATTATTAATGAAGGCCCGCAATATTATTTCTCAAGCGAAACAAGAAGGAATTACTTTGGAATTTGACTGTTATATTACCAATGATGAGCCAAAAAGATATCAAGATATTATTTTTGAAAGAAACGAGTTAGAACATACACAAGCAGAAGTAAAAGCTTTGGAAAAGAAATACAAAGAAGAAAAAGAAAAACGTGCTTTAAATAATTTAGATCTTTATGAAAAACAAATAGCAGAAAAAAATGGCCATAAGTATTTAATTATAACAGTAGAAAATCAAGATACCAACATTATTAAGGGAATTGTCGATGCTTTATTAAATAAAATGGGAACTGGATTTATCTTGATTGCCAATATTCATGGCGAACAAGTAAGTTTAGTAGCAAGAAACAATTTAGAACATCTATCTAGTGGAGATATCATGAAAACAATTACCAGCAAATTACAAGGCAATGGTGGCGGAAGTAAAACCTTTGCGCAAGGAGCAGGAAAAGATATCACCAAGCTATCAGAAGTATTAGAAGAAGTAAAGGAACAAATATAATATGGATAATGTATTCCTAATCGTGACCAATGATAAAATTACACTCGATCAAAAGCTAGCAGAAATTTTAGCAAAAAATAAAGATTCTGAAGTAGTGCATTATGATTTATTGGAAGTGCCTATTGAAAGATTGATAGAAGATTTAGATACATATAACTTTCTAACTGGTAAAAAAATAATCATTGGTCATAATGCCTCTTTTCTTTCTAGTGATAAAACCAAAACGAATGTAGAACACAATCTAGAAAAATTAGAAAAATATATGAATAATCCAAACTGTGAGAACATTTTAATTTTAGTTTGTGACAGTATAGATAAAAGAAAAAAAATCACTTCTCTTGTAGTCAAAAAAGCAACAGTAATTGAAGAATTAAGCGATATTCATAATGTGATTTTAGGAAGATTAGATGATTATCAAATGAATTCTAAAACGGAAAAATTATTATTAGAATATTGTGGGAATGATTTTGAAAGAATTCTACATGAAATCGATAAATTAAAGTTATATAAACTAGAAGAAAAAGAAATTACTAGTAGCGATGTAGAAGAGATTGTAATGAAAAGTATGGATGATAATATCTTTCATCTAGTGGATAGTATTTTAACAGGCAATAAAAAATATGCTTTTGAGTTATATCAGAACTTTTTATTACATGGGGAACAGGTAGTGAATATCATTCGCATCTTAGCCAACAAAATCCGTTTAATTTATCAAGTAAAAGTGTTATTAAATGATGGAAATAGTGATCAATCTATCAGTAAATTGTTAAAAGTACATGAATATCCAGTAAAATTAGCCCGTGAAGCATCCTATAAATATAGAAAAGACCAATTATTAGAAAAATTAGAACGATTAGCAAACTTAGATTTAGAAATTAAATCAGGGGAAACAACTGGACAAATAGAATTCGAAACATTATTAGCTACTATATAGATGTTTAGATAAGATTCTAAAATACAGTAACCTAGCTATTTACAAAAAAAAGAAAACATTATATAATTTAACCATATTGAAAAACTGTGACTAAGAAATAGTAATAAGAAATTTTATTGTAAGAGAGCTTGTGGTTGGTGTAAACAAGTAATAAATTCTTATGAATTCACCTTAAGAGTTTCTATATAGACGAATGCTTCCCGTTAAGAAGTAAGAGATATAGAGAAATCTATAATTAAGGTGGTACCGCGACTATTTCGCCCTTATGGCAAGTAGTCGCTTTTTTCTTGGTCAGAATAAGGAGGATATATATGAAAGATAAAGTGAATCAAATTCAAGAAGAATTAGCTAATGATATTCAAAAAGTTACATCTTCTAAAGAATTAGCTGATTTAAAAGTAAAATATTTGGGAAAAAAGGGACTAGTTACGGAACTAACTAGTAATATGAAAGATTTATCGATCGAAGAGAAGAAAGAACTTGGAAAATTATCGAATGAAATTAAAAATGAGGTAACTGAAGCTCTTCGTAAATTAGAAGAGAGTATCCAAAATAAAGAACTTCAAAAAAAATTAGAGCAAGAGACGATTGATATTAGTTTACCTAGTGAAAAAATCAAAAGGGGATCTCGTCATCCATTTAATAGGATTATTGAAGATGTAGAAGATTTCTTTGTGTCTATGGGTTATGATGTAGTGGATGGTCCAGAACTGGAAACCGATGAAAATTGTTTTCAACGCTTAAATGTACCATTAGGTCATCCAGCCAGAGATGCTCAAGATACTTTCTATATTGATGCGGAATATTTACTTAGAACCCAAACTTCTAGCGCTCAAGCTAGAACCATGCAAGAAAATATCGAAAAAACACCAATTCGTATGATTTGTCCAGGTAAAGTGTATCGAAGAGATGATGATGCAACCCATTCTCATCAATTTGGTCAAGTAGAGGGCTTGGTAATTGACAAAAACATCAGTTTGGCTGATTTAAAAGGAACTTTAGAGTTGTTTGCGAAAAAGATGTTAGGTGAAAATACCAAAGTTAGATTTAGACCTAGTTTTTTCCCATTTACAGAACCAAGTGTAGAAGTGGATGTCAGTTGTTTTAAATGTGGTGGTAAAGGCTGTTCTTTATGTAAGCAAACAGGATGGATTGAACTTCTTGGAGCTGGTATGGTTCACCCTAATGTTCTTAGAATGGGTGGATATGATCCTAAAATCTGGACTGGATTTGCCTTTGGAACAGGATTAGATCGTCTTACCATGTTTCGATATGCCATACCAGATATCCGTTTTCTATATACCAATGACATTCGTTTCTTAGAACAATTTGATAGAAAGGATGAAGAAAATGAAATTAAGTAGAAAATTTGTAAGTGATTATGTTGATATAGATGTAGATATCAAAAAATTAGCGGAAGATATGACTAGTATTGGGAATGAATATGATAATTGTGGTAAATTGATTCCCACTACGAAACTCATAATCGGTGAAGTAATAGAATGCATCGATCATCCTAATAGTGACCATCTTCATATCTGTAAAGTAAATATCGGAAACGAAGTACTTCAAATTATTTGTGGAGCCCCTAATGTTCGTACTGGTTTAAAAGTAATTGTGGCTCAAGACGGAACTGTTTTGCCTGGAGGAACGATTAAAAAAGGAATGATCCGTGGGGAAGAATCTAATGGTATGTTATGTGCAATGTCAGAGCTTGGTTTAGAACATAAATTTTTAACCGAAAAAGATATCAATGGGATTCACGAATTACCAGAAGATGCTCCAGTAGGGGAAGATGCTATCCAATACTTAAACTTAGATGACGAGGTAATTGATTTTGAACTTACATCCAATCGTGGTGATTTATTAAGTATTTTGGGAATGGCTTATGAAATTGGTGCCCTATACAATAAGAAGGTGAAAGATATCGATCTTAGCTTTACAGAAAATCAAGAAGATATTCATGATTCTTTTGAAATAGATATTCAAACCGAAAATTGTCCTCTTTTTCTAGCTAAGAAAGTAAAAAATGTAAAAATTAAAGAAAGTCCTGATTTTATTAAAAATCGTTTGATTGCATCAGGTATTCGCCCGATTAATAATGTCGTAGATATTAGTAATTATGTTATGTTAGAAACCGGGCAACCCCTTCATTATTATGATAGTAATCGTTTAGGGAACCTACTAGTAGTTCGTATGGCTTATGAAGATGAAAAACTAGTTACTTTAGACTCTTGTGAGAGAACCTTATCTAGTAGCGATATTGTGATTGCCAATGATCATGAAGCAGTAGGATTAGCAGGGGTAATGGGAGGTCTTACAACTGAAATAGAAGAAGATACCAAAGAGATCATTATAGAATCGGCTATCTTTCATCCAACCTTGATTCGTAAAACTTCCAAGAAAATTTTAAGAAGTGAAGCTAGTAATCGTTTTGAAAAGGGCTTAGATCCTAAAAGAACTTATATGGCAATTTTAAGAAGTTGTCATTTACTAGAGAAGTATGCAGATGCTGAAATCGTCGGTGGAATGGTAGAACATAATGACTTAGATATGGATGATGAAGTAGTACCAATTACGGTTGAAAAAATCAATCAAGTATTGGGAATTACCCTGGACCAAGAAACAATATTAGATATTTTTACTCGCTTAGGATTTGCTTATCAAGCAGATAAGGATCAAATTTTAGTAACCGTTCCTACTAGAAGAACCGATATTTCGATTACGGAAGATTTAATCGAAGAAGTAGGTAGAATTTATGGGATAGATAATATTCCGGGAAAACAAATGATTCTTCCTTTAAAGCCCGGTTATGTAAACAAAGATAAGCGCATGATTCGTAACAAGTTAGCTTCTTTAGGTTTAAATGAAACTTTAAGCTATGCTTTAATCTCTGAAAAAGAAGTAAAAAAATATACACTAGATGAGTTTGAAATCGTCAAAGTACTGGATCCAATGAGTGAAGATCGCAATACTCTTCGTTACAGTTTGATTCCATCTTTAATGAATATATACGAATATAATAAGGCGAGAGGAAACAAGGATATTTGTATCTATGAGATTGGAAAAGGATTTAGCAAATTAGAAGGAGAATATCGGGAAGAAAATAAACTAGCTATTTTAATGACCGGTAATTATTCGTTAGGACTACACCCTAAAAAAGTATCTTTTTATACTATAAAAGGGGTTTTAGAAGAATTGTTAGATTATTTGGGTTATCAAAATCGTTATAGTTTAAAAGTAGAAGATATTCCTTTAGAGCTTCATCCTGGACAAAGTGCTTCCATTATTTTAAATAATGTAAAAATTGGTATGATTGGAAAAGTTCACCCTAGTGTTACCAAAGAAGATATTTATGTATTAGAAATTAATTTAGAAAAGTTATTTACATTCCGTGTAAAATCAATGCAATATAAAGAAATTTCCAAATTCCCAGGGATTTATAAAGATGTTGCTTTCGTAATAGAAAAGAAAATTCCAGCTAGTGAGATTATGGCCGTGATTAAAAAAGAGGGTGGGAAACTTCTAAAAAATATTTCTATCTTTGATGTATATGAGGGAGATAAAATTGGTGCAGATGAGAAATCAATTGCCTTCTCATTGATGTTCGAAGATGCTAGTAGAACTTTGAACGAAGAAGAAGTAATGGCAATCTTTAATAGAATTATAAAAGCAGTAGAAACAAAATTAAAAGCTAGAGTAAGAGATCACTAATCTCTTGCTTTTTTCTTTGGAGTGAAACCACTTTATAGCGCCTTGACTGACTAGTGTATTTGCACTATAATTTTTAGTGTAGAATAATAGTAAAAAGAGAAAGACTAAGTAGTGGGAGGTCCCTATGGCAAAGAAGAAGAACAAGAAACAAGTTCTATTAACAGTATTGGCCTTAATCAGTTTAGTGGCAATCACAGTAGGTGTAACATATTGGTATCAATTCCGGTATTTTTAGCTATGCCTACCAAACAAGTTTCGATAAATCATTCTGTATTGTGCTTACTCCTTCATATTAAATAAGTGTTATACTACTAAAGTCGTATATTTGATACGACTTTTTGTGAATTTTGTAAATTTTATAATTGTAAATTTCTGTAAATTATTGTATAATTCAAGACAGTAGTTTTATATAGAAAAAGAGGTAATTTTATTATGGAAAAGGTTTATATTTTTGGTCATCAAAAACCAGATACGGATTCTGTTACCAGTGCTATTAGTTTAGCTTATTTAAAAAATAAACTAGGAGTACATGCAGTACCAGCTAGATTAGGTGAAATTAACGATGAAACGAAATATGTTTTAGAGTATTTTAATGCTACAGCCCCTATGTTTATAGAGGATGTAAAATTACAATTAAAAGATCTAAACTATCACAAAGATTATTATGTGAATCAAAATATATCCATTGGTGAAGCTTATCAATATATGACAGAGAAAGGAATTACGGGTATTCCTGTAGTCGATGATAATAAAAAATTTGTAGGATTAGTAACTGCAAAAACCATTTTCAAAGATTTAATCAACGGTGATTTTGGTTTTTTGCATACATCTTACGATAATATTGTAAATACCTTAGAAGGAGAAGCTATTTTAAAATTCGATTCAGAAATTACAGGAAATATCATAGCTGCTGCCTATCGTAGTACTACGATAATTAATAATGTACGCTTAGAAAAAGACCATATTTTAATTGTAGGAGATCGTCATAGTGTCATTGAATATGCAGTAATGTCCAAAGTCAAATTGCTGATTGTGGTAGGAGAGGGAGAAATCAAACCAGAACATTTAGAGATGGCTCAGAAAAATCAGGTAAATATTATTCGAACAAAATTTGATACATTCCGTACTACTAAGGTAATTGGCCTTGCTAATTATTTAAAAAATGTAATTCCAAACGATCGACCATATACATTTGATGAAGCTACCTATTATGATGATTTTGTAATAAAAACTAGTAAATTAAAACATAATAACTATCCAATCATAGGAAAAAACGATATTTGTAAGGGCTTGATTCGTATTACAGAAATTACTGATAAAAATCGAAAAAAAGTGATCTTAGTAGATCATAATGAATTAGAACAAAGTGCAGAAGGACTAGAAGAAGCTGAAATTATTGAGATTGTCGATCATCATAGAATTGGCAATATTTCTACTAAAAATCCTATTAATTTTAGAACCATGTCTGTTGGTTCTACTAATACGATTATTTATCAAATGTACCAAGAAAATAACATCGAAATTCCAAAAGATATTGCCGGACTTATGTTATCAGGTATTCTGTCTGATACATTAGCACTTACTAGTCCCACTACTACAGAAATGGACAAGCAAGTGGTACATGAATTAGCAGCTATTGTTGACATAGATTACCACCAATATGCTCTAGATATGTTCAAAGCAGGTACTTCTTTAAAAAATAAAACAATAGAGGAAATTGTAAATACCGATATCAAAGGATATTCTAGTGAGGATATTAACTTTGCAGTAAGCCAAGTATTTACACTGGATATAGATTCTGTTTTTACAAAAAAAGACGAGTACATACAATATATTAATGAACTTGCGAAAAACCGTGATTATCGCTTAGTATTACTAGTAATTACAGATATTATTCGCAACGGCAGCTATTTACTATATACAGATGGATCTCAAGTAATTATCTCTGATGCGTTCGGATTTATAGATATGGAACAAGGACAATATATCGATGGCGTAGTTTCTAGAAAAAAACAAATTATTCCGGCCATTATGGAAGTGATTCGTTAGAGGATTCTATATGGCAAAAATGATAACTTCACTCACTCCTTATACTCCGACTAATATAGAGATAAATCACTGGAATCTAAATCCATATGATACACCTTTATTAGTGCAGAAAGATGGCGACTTATATTTTATAAAAGAAACCAATTTGTTCTTATATCTAAATGCTAAGATTGTGGAATATTTAGCCCACTGGATTCATTTAGAATGTAGTAAAACCATGCTCCATCAAGAAAATAATGAATTATATTGTTTATCTCAAAATTTTTATACATATAAAGAAGGGAACTTTGATTTAATCTCTAACATTTTTGACTATAATTATCTTACAGATGCGGAAGTTTATAGTTTTATAGGAGGAGAAGTATTAAGAGACACCTTTTATGAAAACAACAATTTAGTAGATGTTGGATTACAAGAGTTCTTCCATCTATTTCCAAAAGCCAATAAAACAGATTTTTTTAAAATGATTGCTTTAGATATCTATACAGGACAGTGGGATAGAAATGGAAGTAATATTCAAATAAATACAGAATCGGGAGATTTAGCTCCTTTGTATGATAATGATAGATGCTATTTAGAAAGAGATTACCTGAAATACTATGATGCTAGAAATCAAAAAGTGGATCTTTATAGAAGCCCCTTTCTAGTTATAGCCAAAAGAGAACAATCCCTTTTTCGACTTTTAGAAAAATATCCCTATTGTTTATCTGTTTTTCAAAAATTATTAGAATCTGATTTATATAAGATTATAGGGCAAATTTTAGAAAAGGATGCGTTGTCCCTTTCTGTTCTAGATTTAGAACAATATTTAAGAGAAGAAGAAAAAACCAAAGCCCTTTTACGAAAAATAATTTAAGATATAAATATCCTGTCAAAAAAGAAATATGGTATAATATAATAGAAAAGATATTAAGATAGGTTTATAGAGAATAGATAGGAGGACAAATAATTATGGATATTGGTGTTATTATACTAGCAATCATCCAAGGAATTGCAGAGTTTTTACCAATCTCATCTAGCGCTCACTTGATCATCTTTAGAGATTTATTTGGTATAGGAGCTAATAGTGTTAGTGGAGATTTAGCACTTGCTTTTGATATTGCTTTGCATTTTGGTACTTTACTAGCAATCGGCGTTTATTTCTTTAAAGATTTTTGGAATATGGTACTAGCTGGTGTGACTAAGGGTGTAAAAAACAAAGATGGAAAACTATTTTGGTATATTGTAGTCGCTACTATTCCTGCTGCGATTGTAGGAGTGCTTTTAGAAGAAGTAATTGAGAATGCTATTAGAAGTAATTTTATTTTAATTGGTAGTGCTCTGATAGTGATGGGTATTATTATTTATCTGGTCGACAAATATTTTAAACAAAAGAAAGAACTAGATAAAATGACTATAAAAGATGCTATATTGATTGGATGTAGTCAAGTATTTGCTTTGATTCCAGGATTTAGTAGAAGTGGAACTACAATTGCTGCTGCTAGAGCTTTAAAACTAAAAAGAGAGGATGCGGCAAAGTTTTCTTTCTATTTATCCGCTCCAGTAGTATTAGGTGCAGTAGTGTTATCTATCTTTGATCAAACAACGATAGCTGCCATTACTAGTAATTTAAGTGTTTTTGCGATTGGAGTAGGAGTTGCCTTTATTTCAGGACTTCTATGTATTGAGTTTTTACTTCATTATATCAAAAAGCATGACTTTAAATTATTTATGTGGTACCGAGTAGCACTTGGAACAGTTGTCATCATATATACTTTAATAAAATAGGAGAGTTTTTATGGGATTGTTATTAACATTAGTTTTAGGAATTTTTATTATATTAGGCGCAGTGATTGTTTTTCTTACAAAAAATAATGATAAATTTGTTCAGTTTTCTATTAGTTTAGCTTTTGGTGTTATGATCATGTTAATTTTCTTTGATTTATTACCAGAAGCTTATGAAGTGGTTGACCATGGAAATGTGATTTATAATATTATTTATATTTTGGTTGGTACAGCGATTGGCTTTTTATTATTGAAAGTATTAGATCATTTTATACCAGATCATGATGATGACCATACAACAAAAAAAGATGATGACAAGAATTTAAAGCACATTGGACTAGTTTCTAGTATTGCTTTAGTAATTCATAATATTGTAGAAGGTATGGCAATTTATCTACTCGTAACTTCTGATTTAAAAGCGGGACTTATGGCTTGCATTGGTGTAGGACTTCATAATATACCTTTAGGTATGGTGATTGCTGCTACTTTCTATAAATCCAATCAAAATAAAAAGCACACGATGTTCATTATTTTAGGAATCTCACTTTCTACATTTTTAGGTGGTTTATTTATCCATTTATTCAACTTATCTAATATTATGGAATTATTAGAAAGTATTTCTCTTACATTAACTATAGGTATGTTAGTATATATTTTAACGCAAGAATTATTACCAAAAATTATTCATAGTAAAGAGAAGAAAATAACAGCAACTGGTGTTGGCTTAGGTGTTTTATTATTAGTGGTTACTTTATTTATACATGTGCATTAATAAAGATTTTATAATTTTTTAGAAATGATCTTTCAAATTTCCAACTGATTTGATTAGAATTATGAAAAAATGTCATTTTACAGTATCCAAGATGACTTGATCCAACTATAAATCTATTTATAAAAGAGACTCACAGAAAGCTCTAGAAAAAGTACTATTAAACTAGTGCTTTTTTTGATATAATGGAGGAAGTAAAAGGGTGATATACATGAAACAACAAAATATTCGTAACTTTTCAATTATTGCACATATTGATCATGGTAAAAGCACATTGGCAGACCGATTATTAGAAGAGACAGGTGCGTTAGAAAAACGAGAACTAAAAGAACAGACCTTAGATTCTATGGATATTGAAAGAGAAAGAGGTATTACTATTAAATTAAATGCAGTAGAACTTACTTACCATTACCACGATGAAGACTATATCTTACATTTAATTGATACTCCGGGGCATGTTGACTTTTCTTATGAAGTTAGCCGTAGTTTAGCAGCTTGTGAAGGAGCTTTACTAGTAGTAGATGCTGCACAAGGAATTGAAGCGCAAACCTTAGCCAATCTTTATTTAGCTCTAGAACATGATCTTACCATTATTCCTGTAATTAATAAAATTGATCTACCAAATGCAGACCCTGAAAAAGTAAAACAAGAATTAATCGATGCTATTGGCTTTTCTTCTGACGAATTTATTTTTACCAGCGCAAAAACTGGAGAAGGAATTCCTGAATTATTAAATGCTATTATCGAAAGAATACCGGCACCAAAAGGGGAAAAAGAAAAACCGCTACAAGCACTAATCTTTGATAGCTTTTTCGATTCCTATCGTGGAGTCATTATTTCATGTCGAATGGTAGAAGGGACCTTACAAAAAGGGGATAAGATTCGTTTGATGGAAACAGGAGCTGTTTATGATGTTGTAGAACTTGGAGTAATGACACCTAAGGAAATCAAAAAAGATAAATTAGTAGCTGGCGAAGTAGGATTTATTGCAGCAAGCATTAAAGATATTTCTCAAGTAAAAGTAGGGGATACGATTACGCATGATGATTTTCCAGCATCTACTCCATTACCAGGATATCAACCTATGAAATCGATGGTATTTTGTGGAATTTATCCTATTGAAGCTAATAAATTTGAGGATCTAAGAGAAGCGTTAGAAAAATTAAAATTAAATGATGCCTCCCTTGTATTCGAGCCAGAAACTAGTCAGGCTTTAGGTTTTGGCTTCCGTTGCGGTTTCTTAGGATTACTGCATATGGAAATTATCGAAGAAAGAGTAGAGCGTGAATTTGGAATTGATATTATCGCAACATCTCCCAGTGTAATCTACGAAGTAGAACTTACAGATCATAGTATTGTGATGATTGATTCTCCAAGTATGCTTCCCGATAGACAAAAAATAGCTAGTATAAAAGAACCTTATATTAAGACCAATATCTTTTCTCCTAGTGAATATATAGGGCCTATTATGGAATTATGTCAAAATAAACGAGGTACTTATATCAGTATGGAATACTTAGATAAAACTAGAGTGAATATCCATTATGAAATCCCTCTTTCAGAAATCGTTTATGATTTTTTTGATAAATTGAAGTCTTATACCAAAGGTTATGCTTCGTTTGATTATGAGCTAATTGGTTATAAAGAAAGCAATTTGGTTAAAATGGATATTTTACTAAATGGAGAAATTGTAGATGCCTTAAGTGTAATCGTTCATAAAGATTTTGCTTACCAACGAGGAAAAGCTGTAGTAGAAGCTTTAAAGGAGTTGATCCCAAGACAGATGTTTGAAGTTCCGATTCAAGCATCGATTGGTAGTCATGTCATTGCTCGTACCGATATCAAAGCCCTTCGTAAAAATGTTTTAGCAAAATGTTATGGTGGTGATATCACTAGAAAAAGAAAACTTTTAGAAAAGCAAAAAGAAGGTAAAAAAAGAATGAAACAAATTGGTCGAGTAGAAGTACCACAAGAAGCCTTCTTAGCAGTATTAAAAATGGAGGATTAAAGATGGCAGCAAATATAAAAAATCCAGAAGAAAGAAAAAGAAGAAAATGATGAAAAAAAAGAAAAGCTGTTATATTCATATTCCATTCTGTAGTAATATTTGTAGTTATTGTGATTTCTGTAAATTTTATTATCAAGATACTTTGATAGAACCATATCTAGATGCTTTAGAAGGTGAAATCACTACTAGATATCAGAATGACCTTTTAGAAACTCTTTATATTGGTGGAGGAACGCCTTCTGTTTTAACACCTTCTCAATTAGAAAAATTATTTAAAATAACCCAAAAATTAGAGCTTTCCCATCAAGTAGAATTTACGATAGAGTGTAATATTCAAGATATTACGAAAGAAAAACTGCTTCTTTTTCAAAAATATGGAGTGAATCGCCTTAGTATTGGTGTTCAGTCATCCAATCAAGAAATCTTGCATTTCTTAGATCGAGAATATACCAAAGAAGAAATCATCCCAAAATTAAATTTAGCGAAACAGTACTTCTCTAATATCAATATAGATCTTATCTACGCAATTCCGGGCGAGACCATTTCCATGCTAAAGCAAGATCTATCCTTTTTCTTAGATTTAAATGTTCCTCATATTTCCACTTATTCTTTAATGATAGAAGAACATACAAAATTAGGAATACAAAACTTGGAACCTATTTCAGATCAATTGGATTCTATGATGTATGAAGCCATTCATGATATGTTTACAGAAAAAGGGTACCGTCATTATGAAATCAGTAATTATGGATTACCAGGATATGAGTCTAGGCACAATCTTACTTATTGGCGAAATGAAACCTATTATGGTTTTGGCCTTGGTGCCAGTGGTTATATAGATTCTATTCGTTATACTAATACCAAAAATATAAAAAAATATTTATCAGGTATCTATATCCAGGAAGAAGAAAAAATCACAGCTGCAATAGATGCATCCAACTACGCAATATTAGGACTTCGTACTTTAGAAGGGGTATCCAAAGCTATTTTTTTAGAAAAATTTAAAGTAGATTTCAAAGAGTATTTTTCCATAGCAGATCTCATAGAAGAAGATATTATAATAGAAACCAAAGATTCTTATTATTTAAATCCAAAATACTGGTACTTATCGAATGAAGTTCTGGTAAAATTTCTGTAATTAGATTGTCAAACAATTGTTCATGTTGTATAATGAATATAGGAATCAATCATAATGAGGTGTAAGATGAATAAAATGGATACTATGAATAAGATAGATTATTTTCAAAAAGAAATTAGCTATATTAAAAATATAGACTATGTGGAAGATTTTAAAAAACTAATCGAATTATTACCGGATTATTTTTTTGAAGTAGCTGCTTCTTCTACTGGAAAGTATCATCCTAGTTTTTCATTAGGGGAGGGTGGATTACTTCGACATACTAAGGCAGCTGTTAGAATTGCCTATGAGTTGCTCTCTGATCCTTGCATTGGAGATAAATATACTGCTAGAGAAAAAGATTTATTCATGATAGCACTGACAATGCATGATGGTGTAAAATGTGGAATTCCAAAAGAAAACTATACTAGAGCAGATCATCCTTTGTTAGTTAGTAAATTAATAAAAGAACATCAAGGAGAACTAAAAATGTCTTCAGAAGATATAGAATTTTTATGTAGTGTAATTGAAACACATATGGGGCCATGGAATACCCATCCCTATACCAAAGAACAGATTTTACCAATTCCGAAAAACAAATATCAAAATTTTGTGCATATGTGCGATTATCTAGCTAGTAGGAAATTTTTAAATATAGAATTTCAGGAAAACGATATTGTAGGATAAGAAGGTGAAACGATGGAGAAGGGTAAATTGATTGTGATAGAAGGAAATGATTGCTCTGGAAAAGAAACGCAAAGCAATTTATTAGTAAAAAGATTAAAAGCAATGGGTATAAAAGCCGTGAATTTATCTTTTCCATGGTATGATACTCCTACTGGCAAAATCGTTGGTGGTCCTATTTTGGGAAGAAAAGAAAATGGAGAATGCTGGTTTCCAGAAGGCCCTGTTCAGTTAGATCCGAAAGTTTTTTGCTTATATTTAGCTGCTGATCGTAAATATAATTTTCCTAAAATTCAAGAATTTTTAGATCAAGGCTATTATGTGATTTTAGATCGCTATGTTAGTTCTAATATGGCTCATCAAGGGGCCAAAATCAAAGATCCAGATGAACGATTTAATTTATTTAAATGGATTGATAAGCTGGAATATTGGTTATTAGAGTTACCAAAAGCAGATTTAACCATCTTTTTACATGTTCCAGTTTCACTATCGAAGGAACTTAGAAAGAAAAGAGATTTTCTCGACGAGAACGAGAAGGATGATCAATATTTAATGGAAACCGAAAAAACTTACTTAGAACTAGCAAGTTTATATAACTGGAATACGATTGATTGTGCCAAAGAAGAGGGTTTGCGTAGCATTGAAGAGATTAATCAAGAAATATTTGAAATGGTTGTAAATTAAAAGAACATTTGGAATGTTCTTTTTAATTGGAATGTTCAGCAATTTGGGTATCCCAATCATCTTCAATCTCGATCAATTTATAGATTTCTTCAAAGGTAGTGTATCCTTTTAGTACCTTATCCAAGCCATCCTGTAATAAGGTGATAACATGATCTTCTCCATAAACCATTTGCCTTAAATCTTCTTTTTTTAGATTCTCATTAGAGAGTTGATCTCTTAATTCTTCATCAATGAATAGTACTTCTTGAATGGCAATTCTGCCATGGTAACCGTTCGAACAGTTTTCGCATTTGTCGGTGTCCCAAATTTCTGGTACATCTTTATGTAAAATCTTTTTAAATATTTGTTTTTCAAAAGGAGTAGTAGGTCTTAGCTTTCGACAATGAGTACAAAGACGTCTAGCCAATTTCTGAGAAACAATTCCTGTTAAGGCACTAGATAACAAATATCTTTCTACATCCATATCTAGTAGTCTTTCAATTGTACTTAAAGAATTATTGGTATGAATAGTAGACAGTACCAAATGTCCGGTAATCGAAGCACGAACTGCAATTTGAGCAGTTTCAGAATCACGAATTTCTCCAATTAGAATAATATTAGGATCTTGTCTTAAAATAGAACGAAGAATATTAGCAAAAGTAAGATCAATATCTGAATTTACTTGCACTTGATTAATTCCTTCAATGTTCATTTCAATTGGATCTTCTACCGTAATGATATTTCTTTCCTCATCGTTTAGTTCTTGAAGCATCGAATAAGTAGTGGTAGACTTACCGGATCCAGTCGCTCCAGTAACTAAAATAATACCATTCGGAACAGATAACATCTTTTCTATTTTGGCATAATTTTCAGGAGAAAAGTCTAAACTTTTTAAACCATTTAAACTCATGCTGTAATCTAAAATACGAATAACAGCTTTTTCTCCTTCATTTGTAGGAAGAACAGATACACGCATATCTAGTTCCGTATTGTCTATTTTTCCTTTGATGGCTCCATCTTGAGGCAAACGATTTTCTGTAATATTCATTCCGGAAATCAGCTTGATTCTAGTAATTAAATTTCTCTCATAAGCCTTTGGAATCATAGCATGATCTCTCAAATTCCCATCAATACGCATTCTAATTTTAAGAGAATCTTCCATTGGATCGAAATGAATGTCAGATGCTCTCGATCTTACACCTGTAATAATAATTTTATTTACCAAATCTACAATCGGTGTTTTTTCTACATCATAGTTTATCATAATTTTTCCCTCAACTTTATTCTTTTTTGTATAGCATTTTATTCTAATTTATTATATAATATTTTTGATATAGAATCAATAAAGGAAAGTGAATTTTATGAAATTATTGAATAAAAAGGGGTTTATTTTAGTAGAGACATTGGTTGTAACTTTATTTGTAACGACCTTATTTATTTTGGTATATCAAAATCTAGTTCCTTCCATTGGCGAGTATGAAGCAATGACCTCTTACGATGATATCGATAGTGTCTATGCTGCCAATGTATATAAACAAAGTCTATTACGCTATGGAAATATGGATTACATTGATTCTTATTTAACCAGTCATACCTATTTAGACATTACCAATTGTGACGACAGCAACATTTATAAAAATAGTGACTACTGTAAAAAAATCAAAAGAGCGCTTAGTATTTTAGAAGACGATTATATCTTTATTACCAACTATAATATTAGCGATTTTAGGGCAGAAGTGAATCAAGATGAGTTCTTTGACTCTGGTAAATTAAGTAATTTTAAAAACTATGTTGCTACAGTAAGTGATACCGATTCTTTTTATGATGAAACCAATCCTGACAATACTATAGTTGGAAAGTACCGTCTATTTATGACCCGAACGGTGACCAATCCAGACCAAACGACTTCCTTAAAATATACCAACTTAGGAATTTATACAGGATCCTATAAACGCTATAACATGGGAGAAACTGTTACCTTTGCTCCTGGTACATCTACTGGAGAAATGACATTTTATGTTTTAAAAAATAGTCCTTCTACAGAAAGTACAGTAACTTTAATATTAGATAGAAACATTGGAACTGCTACAACATTTAATTCTACAGGAACAGCCGCTGCTCCTGATACCGCTTTAGCTATGTTAAAGAATAATACCGATTCTTGGGATCAGGCCAATTTGTTTACGGCAGCTGATCAATATGTATCTTTGAATGGGTACACCATTTCCTATGCTGGTTATCGAGCTAGATTGTTAGAACCTAATGATATTTATGCTATATTTGGTAATAGAATAGAGGAAGATTATTTTGATAGTAATTCTTTGTTTCCGATTTCTTTTCAGGATGATTCTTTACGATTTTTGTCGAACCAATTAACAGGGGCAAATGGCTATTGGATGGCAAATATGGTACCAGGAAGTACTGAGATGGCTTGGACAGTGCAAAATCAAAAGCTAGCACCAACCTTGATCAATAATGGTTCGAATATCGGAGTTAGACCTGTGATTGAGGTTTCGAAAGAGAAGTTAAAGTAGGTGATATCCATGAAATTGAATAATAGAGGCGTTAGTATTATTGAAATTGTAGTAACCTTTGCTCTCATTATGGTAATGGTAGTAGGAATGCTAGCCATTGTCTTTCGCTATCGCGAAAAAGCTAGTATTAGCTTAGAAAAACTAGAATTGGATACTTTTAAGAACACACTGACCAAAGATATTCAAGATGATATCTTAAATAAAGGGGTAAAAACCATAAACTACGAAGGAGAATGTTTAACGAACACAGAATTGAATAGTTGTATTAATATTGTGTTTCAAGATGATACCGAAAAAGCCTTTGGTACTAGTAAAGTAGATACCAATGATCGAGAAAGTATAGAGAATAAGTTTTTATATTATGATGGTATTAAATACCGTTTAAGTGATACCTTGCCTACTAAGATTCCTACTGGAAGAGATGCCGTTGATTTTCAAACAATCGTCATTCAAGATAGTAACATCTTAAGCACAGATTCGATGATATTAGAAGACGGAACTTTAGTTTCTTTTTATGCAATAGATGTTTATATTAGTCATATTGATTTTGAGGAAGATTTTGGAATTCATATTGTAGCATATTCTGAAAATAATGGCTAATAATTAACTACCTATAAAGCAAAGTATCCATACAATGATAGCTGCTAAACAAGCATGTAAAATACGAGCTAACAAAAAAGGCTTGTATTTTATTTTGCATTCTGAAATAATCCCTACGACCTGCATGTGTACACTAAACCCTCCAAAAGAAATAATAGCAGTAATCATGATTGCTTTGATCCATTCAGAAAGATTTAAACTACTGACTAATTTTACTCCTTGGGTCATTTCCAGTACACCAGAAACCAAAGCATTTAAAATAGGAGGAAACGAAAAAACTTGGTTTAGCAAAGAGTTGAGAATCAAAAAAATCGTAACGATTCCTAATAACAAAAACATCGTATTCAAACTACTAAAAAT
>CALVOY010000040.1 GCA_944350415.1 uncultured Bacilli bacterium
TTTTCAATATCAAATCTTTCATTTAACGATAGATGCTTTTTCATTTTTTTAACCTCCTAATAAGCACCATCATAAAATATTATATATTTTTACCATCTAAATGCAACTATTTGATTTGTACAGGTAATTGCAACATTTACACATTTTCAAGGTTGCATTTACTTTTACAAGTGAGCTTGATATCTTTTGTATGTGAAGGGAATTAAATTCTCTTTTTTTTCTTTTCTTTTTAGTGTATAATAAGGATGTTAGAAAGAAGGAAAATTATGAAAATAATGTCTATTAATGCGGGGAGTAGTTCTTTAAAGTTTAGTTTGTTCGAAATGAACGAAAAGAACTGTATTGCTTCTGGCTATTTTGAAAGAGTAGGGTTACCTGGAAGTTTTTATACTATTAAAAATAATAAGAAAAAAATTCGAGAAGAGGTAGATATGCCAAACCATACAGTAGCAGTAGAAGTACTATTAGATCGTTTAATATCTATTGGTATTATTCAAGATTTATCTGAAATTGATGGTATTGGTCATCGTTTAGTACACGGTGGGGATAAATATAAATCTAGTGTTAGAATTACAGATGAAGTAGTAGAAGATTTAAGAAAATATTCAGAGCTTGCACCACTTCATAATCCAGCTAATATTCTAGGAATAGAAGCAATTCAAAAAGCCCTTCCTAGTATACCAATGGTAGGAGTTTTTGATACAGCTTTTCACCAAACCATGGATCCAGTGCAATATATTTATCCTGTACCTTATGAATGGTATACTAAGTATGGAGTTCGTAAATATGGATTCCATGGAACTAGCCACTGTTACATTAGTAAACAGATTCTACGGCTACTAGGAACAAATGAATATAAAGCTATTATCTGTCATTTGGGTAGTGGTGGTAGTATCTCTGCTGTTCAAAATGGTAAATGTATCGATACTACAATGGGATTTACTCCACTTGCAGGCATTATGATGGGTACTCGCAGTGGGGATATTGATCCTTCTATTATTCCTTTTATGATGCAAAAAGAAGATAAAACCGTAGATGAAGTGATGAATGATTTAAATAAAAAATCAGGCTTTTTAGGCGTAAGCCAAACTGCTAGCGATTTTAGAGATATTTATGCAGGAATTACTTCTGGTAATGAGCAATGTCAATTGGCTTTTGATAAATATGTTCAAACTGTAGTAAACTACATTGCTCAGTATTATGTAGAATTAGGCGGAGCCGATATTATTTGCTTTACAGCAGGAGTAGGTGAGAATGCTTCCGAAGCTAGAATGGCGATTATGGAAAAACTTACTTGTTTAGGCGTTAAAATCGATTTAGAGAAAAATCAAATTCGTGGTGAAGAAGTTAAAATTAGCAGTGATGGTTCTAGTATTGTTTGTTATGTTATGCCAACGAATGAAGAATTAATGATTGCGGAAGATACATTAGCTCTTATTGGAGAATAGAATAGGATAAATTATTATGTTTCGAAAAATTTATAAAGCCATAAAAAAATATGATAATATTGTGATTGCTAGGCATGTTGGAGTAGACCCAGATGCTATGGCTAGTCAAATTGGTTTACGAGATTCGATCCTTGCTACTTTTCCAAAGAAGAATGTTTTGGCAGTTGGGAATGGTGGCGGTAAGTTTTCTTATCTTGGTAAATTAGATCATTACGAGGGCGATGGAAAGAATACTTTATTAATCGTGTTAGATACACCAGATCAAAAAAGAGTAGACTGTACTAATGTCGATCAGTTTGAGTATCGAATAAAAATAGATCATCATCCTTTTGTAGAAAGCTTTTGTGATATAGAACTTGTGAGCGATAAAAGTTCCTCTACTTGTGAACTGATTATGGAAATGATTTATAAAACCAAATTGAAAGCTACAAAAGAAATTATGGAAAAATTATATCAGGGTCTAGTATCCGATACGAATCGTTTTATGTTTAATAATACTACAGCTAGTACTTTTTCGATTGTTAGTCGAGTTATAAAAGACTATGAATTAAGTGTATTCGAACTCCATGCTGATCTATATATGAGACCACTTAAAGAAATTCGCTTACAAGGATATATGGCTCAAAATATGAAAGTAACCGAATATGGTGTTGGTTATATCAAGATTACAGAAGAAGTACTAAATGATTTTGGAGTCGATGTTGCTAGTGGTGGAAACTTGATTAATAATTTTAATTATATAGAGGAAATTTTAGTTTGGTTAGCCATTACAGAGGATACGAAAAATAATATTATTAAAATCAATATTCGTAGCCGTGGCCCTGTTATTAATACAATAGCAGAAAAATATAATGGTGGTGGCCATAGGATGGCTAGCGGAGCTAAAGTGATGATTATGGATGAAGCAGAAAATCTGATTCAAGATTTAGATGATGCTTGCAAAAGATATCTAGAATCTTTGGAATAATGAGGTGATAGGATGAAAGTTACAGATGTTAATTTGGCAGTTCAAGCTGTTAGAAGAAGTCAATATCCAGAAACAGATCTTCCAGAGTTTATGTTAGTAGGAAGAAGTAATGTTGGAAAAAGTAGTTTTATAAATACTTTGGTGGGAAGAAAAAATATTGCTTATATTTCTGGTAAGCCTGGAAAAACACAAACTTTAAATTTCTATGTCGTAAATCAAAGCTTTTATTTAGTGGATGTTCCTGGTTATGGTTATGCGGCAGTAAATAAAAAAACTCAAGAAAAATTTGGAAAAATGATTGAGGAATATTTAGAAAAAAGAGATGAGTTGATTCGTGTTTTTATGCTGGTTGACTTTCGTCATAAACCAACGGAAGATGACAAATTAATGTATAACTTTTTGAAATACTATAATATTCCGGTAACGATTGTTGCCACTAAAGTAGATAAAGTTGGTTCTAGTAAAATGGAGAAAAATAAAAAATTAATTTTGGATACTTTAGATTTGGTTGTAGGCGATGATTTGGTATTGTTTTCCAGTGTTACAAAACTAGGAAAAGAAGAAATTTTAAAGAAAATAGAAGATTTGGTAGTAGAAACTATATAAATGATATCAACTAAAAAAGTTCATTACGATATGAACTTTTTTGTTTCTTATTTTTTTTCTTTTCATATGGTATTATAGGTGATTATCTTGAAAGCAAATTTTATAAATGATGATCATTTTGTCATTTACTATTTATCGAATAATCAATTTAGAACAGAAGAGGAAATGAAATCTTTTTTTAAACTTTTGAACCATCATTTAAAGCATCAATACCATTATGAGTTTCATGGCTTTTATCATGTTGAGATTTTTTGTTGTCATGGTTTGTATGTGTTAGAATTTGAGAATATTGACGATTATGGTAGTAGTGATTTTGATATTACGATGTTATTAAATTCTATTTTGCTTTATGAGTTTGAAGATTCCGATATGGTAAAAGGAGATAAGATTTATTATCGTGGTAAGTTTTATATAGAGGTAGCTACTGTAATGGATGATGATATCCACTTTTTTGAATATGGAAATGTTGTTTATGGAAAACAAGTGGATGAAATTTTGAATCATGGTATTTTAATATCTATGTGATTTTTTTTCATTCGCTATTTTTTGATAATCTTTCCAGGAATTCCTACTACGGTGACATGATCTGGTATATTGGTTAAGATAACAGCGTTAGCACCAATTTTTACATGATTTCCAATTTGAATATTTCCCAAAATTTTAGAACCACTTCCAATGAAAACATTGTTACCAATAGTTGGATGTCTTTTTCCTTTTTCTTTTCCAGTTCCACCAAGAGTTACACCATGAAATATCGTTACATTATCTCCGATCACTGCTGTTTCTCCAATTACTACACCCATTCCATGATCAATAAATAAATTTTTACCAATGATAGCACCAGGATGAATTTCAATTCCTGTTTTTCTTTTTGCTTTTTCACTAATATATCGTGCTATCCAAAAATGCTTTCTTTTATAGAAAAATCTAGCAATTCTATAAAAGTATTGAGCTTTAAAACTAGGATATAAAAATACCTCTAAAGTAGAATGAATAGCAGGATCATTCTTTTTGATTGTCATTATTTGTTGTTTTATAAAATTCATAGACTTCACCTAGTATAGTGTATGAATTTTTTTGATAAGGGCTTGTTTGATTGTCATTATCAAAATCAATGATTATTCATTAGTTTCGATAAATATCTTATAAGTAATTTCTGGGTAGTTTGTAAGAAGTCCTAGCTGTTTAAAAACCTGTTGTAAATATGGCGTAGAGCGATCTCCCATATAATGATCATATATAAATGATAGATAATAATCTGTATGAATATATAAAATGGTTTCTTTTTTTTCTTTTAATAGTAAATCAATAATCGTATCATTAAAAGAATTCATAGTCATAATATAATAATCCACATCGACAAAATTTAAATCACTATTATAGATTACAAAACCAATTCTACGATTTTTAATTTTTTGTTTCATAATTGTAACGATGCTTCTATTAATACTATGTAGATGAATTTTTAAATTAGGAAATTGATTAATACTTTCTGCTATTAAATCAATGTATAGATTCATTTTTTCGGCAGTTTCTTGAATATTATAATCCGTTAAAGGACCTGTTCGGAAGGGGTTAACATTGATATAGATATCTTTTGTCATATTTTTTTGATTCAGATTTTCTAGAGTACTTTCTAAGGGCACAATTTCATAATTTTGTAATTCTTCAAGGGTACTACTTTCAATAGTATTGATATTAGCATCTATATTGGTATTAACATTATAAGTTAAAACTTTATTATCTTTGGTAATCGCAATATTTAAAGCTATGGCATCAATATAATCTTTTTCAATTGCATTATTTAAAAAATCATTTGTATTAAGAGCATCTGTCTTTTGAGCTATTATTCTCATATAATCACCATTATATTTTATGTGCTTTTTTTGATTTTTAGAAAAGATAATCATAAAAATTAGTAGTTTGCTTATAAATTTTATATTAGTTACTGGAATTATATAAAATAATGTGATAAAATAAGCTCATCTTTAGGAGGTGGAATCTATGAATTTACCAACTGTTGCTTTGGTGGGAAGACCTAATGTTGGAAAAAGTACTTTGTTCAATCGTTTGGTAGGTAGTAAAGTATCTATTATTGAAGATATACCCGGTGTTACACGTGATCGTATTTATAGTGAAGTAAGTTATAAGAATTATAGATTTCATTTAATTGATACAGGCGGAATTGATGTTAGTCAAGAATTGTTTAATAGTGAAATTAAAATACAGGCTGAAATTGCGATAGAAGAGGCGGATGTGGTTGTTTTTATTGTCGATGGGAAAGAAGGAATTACAACCAATGATAAAGTTGTCCGTGATATGCTTCTTAAGAGTGGTAAGAAAATTATTGTTGCCATTAATAAGGTAGATAGTAAAGATAGTTTAGAACATCAATATGACTTTTATGAACTGGGTTTTGATACTTATATTCCTATTAGCGCAGAACATAATACAGGAATTTATGAACTTTTAGATGCGATTACTATGGATTTTCATGAGTATAAGGAAAAAGAGGAAGATACCAGACTTAAATTTTCTGTGATTGGAAGGCCTAATGTTGGGAAAAGTAGCTTAATTAATGCACTTTTAAATGAAGAAAGAGTAATTGTTTCTAACGAAGCGGGAACTACTAGAGATGCCATTGATACGGTTATGAAATATAATGGGGAAGAGTTTATTATCATAGATACTGCTGGTATGAGAAAAAAAGGAAAGGTTTTCGAATCTGTTGAAAAATATAGTTTACTGCGTAGCTTAAAAGCAATTGATCGAAGTGATTTGTGTTTACTAGTTATTAATGCAGAAGAAGGAATCATTGAGCATGATAAGCATATTGCTGGCTATGCATTAGAGAAAGGCAAAGGCTTAATTATTGTTGTTAATAAGTGGGATACCGTTCAAAATCCGAATACGAAAGAATATGAAAAAATCGTTCGTAGTGAATTTCAATTTTTAAGTTATGCACCGATTGTTTATTTATCAGCACTTACCAAAAAAAGGATTCACACCTTAATGCCAGAAGTATTAAAAGTATCTCAAAATATTAAAAGAGAGATTAAGACTAGTGTTTTAAATGAAGTAATTACTGATGCTTATACTTTAAATTTACCACCATCTTATAAGGGAAAAAGACTTAAAATATATTTTACCAACCAATCTGGTACAAAGCCACCTAAATTTACATTTCATGTAAACAATAAAGGTTTAGTACATTTCTCATATGAAAGATATTTGGAAAATAAGTTAAGAGAAAATTTTGACTTTGAAGGAACTCCGATTGTACTACAATTTAAAAATAGAGGTGAAGAATCATGAATAGTTTAGAACAGTATGCAGAAAGTTTTAGAAGAGGATTATATCAATTTTTATATACTGATGAAGGGAATCGTCAAATGCCTATGATGAATAAAGGTAGTTTGGCTTCTATTGGATATTACGATGGTTATCAATATGGTGAATATTTAGAAATAACAGGACAAACTATGAGTATTAGTGATGAACAATTAATGGCCGTTATCGATAAATGTCATACCCAAGCTTTTCATACATATAAAGAAAATGAAACTAGGTATCTATATTATAAAAATGGTTTTATAAATGGTAAAGCTGCTATTTTGGAGAAAATTATAATGGATGATGAAGCATTTAATCAACTACCTGTGATTGATGATCATAATTTAGAGTCTATTGGTTATTATGATGGCTATGCTTATTTTTTAAATGATTTTATACAAAATGGGATAGGTAATAATACGGATGCTAGCACAATGAAGCTAGAAGAAATTTCAAGAGTTTGTTTTCATCAAAGAGAAAATAATTTAGTGCAAGAAAAAGGACAATCAAAATAGGATGAAAGAACTCTTTCAAAAAAGAAATGATTTCATATTAGATTATATTTCTCAAATTTTAGTGTATGGTTCTAATACAAAGGGTACTATTTCTATTGATAAAAATCATTTTGATGATGGGAATTATTTAATTTTAACAGTGAATGTTTTAAAAAATAGTTATTTCATATGGCATGATTTAGGTATTTTAGCCAAAGACAGTATTTCCTTTTATTCTTTGGTTTTGGATTCTATTTTAGAAAAATTTAAAAAATTTGATATTTACTTTATGGATTCTCAGACTCTTGCTGTTGTGAGTTCTGTAAATCATAATCAGATA
>CALVOY010000041.1 GCA_944350415.1 uncultured Bacilli bacterium
ATAACTAGCTATCATTATATGCTAGTTATTTTTCTTTGTTATTTTACTAAGTAATTCTACTAAATAATAAACATAATGCTTTTCTAATTTGATCGTATCAAGAACTATAATCAAGTGCTCATATTGCATCTTAAAACGAAACATTGGAGTAATGTGAAAAGCATCCATAAATAATTTTTCTCCATCTATTTTAGTAGTCATTTCTTTACTAAATATCAATTCTAAAGAATTTCTAGTATGATTTACTTTTTCTATTTCTAATTCTTTAGCCATTTTTTCAAACCACTCTTGATACATGTAAATAATAATTGTTTCATCAAGACTACCAAAGCGATCTTCTAAATCCGCTTGAACTTCTTTTAATTTTTCTAAAGAATCAATGGTATTAATTTGTTTATGAACTGCAATTTTTAAATTATCATCATCGGTATAATTATTAGAAATATGAGTCGATACATCTAAAAGAGGTTTTTCATTTTGAATAATTTCCTCTTTAGGCACAATACCCTTCAGACGATTAATCTCATCTTGTAACATTTTTAAATATAAATCAATACCTACAGTATCAATAAATCCCGCTTGTTCACTACCTAAAATATCACCTGCACCACGAATGGATAAATCACGAGTAGCTATCGAAAAGCCACTACCTAACTCCGTAAAATCTTTAATCGCATTTAATCTCTTAACTGCCGCATCATTCAACATTTTAGCAGGAGAATACATTAAATAAGCATAAGCAATTTTGTTACTACGACCTACTCTACCACGAATTTGATATAACTGACTAAGACCAAAGCGATCTGCATCTAAAATAATTAAGGTATTGGCATTAGGAATATCGATACCTGTTTCGATAATAGTAGTACAAATCAAAATATCATACTCATGATCAATGAAAGCCTGCATTCTATCCTCTAACTCATCCTTAGTCAATTGTCCATGAGCAAAAATAATTCTAGCTTCAGGAACTAAGCTCTGAATTTCATAAACTTTTCTTTCAATACTATCTACACGATTATAAAGTAAGAAAACTTGTCCATCTCTAGACATCTCTTTATATATAGCATCTTTTATGATTTGCTTATTTTCTTCAATTACATAAGTTTGTACAGGATATCGATCAACGGGTGGTGTTTCAATCAAAGATAAACTTCTAATTCCTATCATAGACATCTGTAGTGTTCTTGGAATAGGTGTAGCAGTTAAAGTAAGTACATCTACATTACTCTTATACTCTTTAATTTTTTCTTTATGTGTAACACCAAAACGTTGCTCCTCATCAATAATTAAAAGTCCTAAATCTTTTGGTTTAATATCATTACTAAGCAAACGATGTGTCCCTATTACAAAATCTATAGTTCCATTTTCCAATCCCTCCAAAATCCTTTTTTTCTCTTTGGGAGTCGTAAAACGATTTAAAAGTCCAATATTGATAGGAAAATCACGAAATCTAATAAGGGCATTTTGATACTGTTGATTGGAAAGAATAGTAGTTGGACATAAGTATAAAACTTGTTTAGAATCCATTACAGCTTTAAATACTGCTCGAAAAGCAACTTCTGTTTTTCCATAACCGACATCACCACATAAAAGTCGATCCATTGGGTGTTGGGATTCCATATCTTCTTTAATTTGTTCGATTGCCAGTAGTTGATCTTTCGTCTCCGTATATTCAAATGCATCATCAAACTTTTGCTGTAGTTCTGTATCTTTAGAGAAAGCAAAACCACTTTTCATTTCTCTTTCCGCATAAAGTTTTAATAATTTGTCCGCAATATCATGAATTTTACTTTTAACACGGGCTTTCACTTTGTTCCAATCAGAACCACCCAATTTATTAATTTTAGGAACAGCTCCTTCATTACCAGAATACTTGCTGATTAAATCAATTTTCTCAACAGGAATATAAAGTTTATCGTTTCCTGCATAGATAACCTCAATATAATCTTTCATCAGTTCTCCATGTGTTAATGTTTTTATACCATTATAAATCCCAATACCATTAACAGCATGAACTACATAATCTCCTATTTCTAATTTATTAATATCTTTAATCTTAGAAGCATATTTAAATTTTGTCTTATATTTTTTACGAACAATTGGGTAATTAAATAATTCTTTATCAGTTAAAACTACCATATCCTGATATAGAAAACCCTTATTTATAGTTTTCACAACAATGTTAATAACATCTTTTTCAAGATGATCTTCTGTTGTTATTATATAAGAACTTTGTAATTCCTTCACAAAATTTTTAATTTGAATTTCTTTTAAGTAAACAACAACTAATTTATTTAGATATAATTGTTCATTTAAAAAGTGATTAATTGCTTCTATATTTTCATGAAAAGGAGTAATTTCTTTTACATCAAAATAATAAATCTGAATACTTTTATCCTCTAAAAGATTATCTATCGTTAAATAGTGGTTTAAATATCTTGGAGAAAGCTGGTAAAAATCAAACATGTATTCCCCATGAAAATCCTGATCTTTTTCATTACGATATTCCATCGTTTCTTTTAAAATATTTTGATAAGTAATCTCTAATTGCAGTTGATCCTTATAAAAAACAATGGGATCTTCCAAATAATCAAGTAAAGAAGAAACTGTAGAAAACTCTTTTAAATACTTCTGCTTATTCTCTAATATTTCAATATCAGAATCTAATATAAATTCACTATATGGAAAAATTTTAACTTTTTGGATTTCGCTAATAGATTTTTGAGTATCCTCATCAAAAGTTCGTATAGAATCAATGGTATCGCCAAAAAATTCAAAACGAACAGGATGATTTTCACCCAATGGAAAAACATCTACAATAAAACCTCTTACTGCAAATTCACCTGTTTTCGTTACTAAAGATTCTCGTTTATACCCAATATTATTTAAATATTTTGCGAACTCCATTTGATCTAAATCTTGATTCATAGAAATGATCTGAATACTTTTCTGATAAGTAGATGCCTCTGGTAGAAATCTTAAATATCCCATTAGATTGGTAATAACAATTGTTTTTTTATTATCTATAATACTATTTAAAGTTTCTAATCGATTTACCATCAAATCAGGACTAGCCGCAATTGCTTCACTCGTCAAAAAATCATCCATTGGAAATAAATAAACATTTTCTTGATAATTAGAAAGACTATCATATAATTGATTTGCTTCAAATAAGCTAGATGTAACAATCAAAATAGACTGATTATTGTTTTGATAAATAGTATCTAGATAACGACAAAAAAGCTCATCGGTTAAACCTACTAAGCCAATATTTTGGACATCCTTAGTTGGAATACTAGCAT
This sequence comes from uncultured Bacilli bacterium, assembly GCA_944350415.1. Taxonomy (GTDB): domain Bacteria; phylum Bacillota_I; class Bacilli_A; order RF39; family UBA660; genus Alloscybalousia. The sequence goes on from CALVOY010000041.1 coordinate 3,306, forward strand.
CAAATATATTCACTTTACTCACCATCTATCTATGATTATATTTTGACATTAATTCACCAAATGATACTTTAAAATAATCATCTAATATCTGTAAAACAGTATTTTCTACTTCATTCAACTTTTTAATTTCTTCAGTAGATAGTTTGCCAAGGACATAATCTTTTGTATCCATATTTTTATTATTAGAAATACCTATTTTAATTCTTTTATATTCTTGAGTACCCAAATGAAGTTCGATATTTTTTAAACCGTTATGACCACCACTAGAACCTTTTTGCTTTAATTTATAAGTTCCTATCTCTAAATCTAAATCATCGTGAATGATTAAAATATCGCTAATAGAAATTTTATAGAAATCCACAAATCTGCGGATAATTTCTCCACTTAAATTAATATATGACTGCGGTTTTAACAATAAAACTTTTTCTCCATCAACTAAAGTTTCACCATATAATCCACAAAATTTTGATTTCGTAATAGAAACACCTATTTTACTAGCATATTTATCTATCGTCTGAAAACCAATATTATGACGAGTTGCTTCATACTCTTTTCCTGGATTTCCAAGCCCTACAATTAACTTCATTTTATCTCACCTACTTATCTTTTTTACTTGTCAATATCTATAAATTTTTAATAACTAGAGTTTTTTAATTATATTTTCATTCCAATAATTTTATATTTCTTAACAAAATGTTATTTTCATTATAATGCTTAGAATGTAATATATGTAAATTAAAATTTTATTCACAGTCATATTATACATTTCATATCCAACTTAAAATTATTTCCCGGGAAATAATTTTCAATTATCAATATGATATTCTTTATATACAACAGACTTAGGAATACCTCTTTCCACAGCTACTTTTTTTATAGCTTCTTTCTCTGTCATACCATCTTCTAAGTAAAGATTAATATGTTCTAAAATAGTCATAGTAGAAAAATCTTCTTGTTCTAAATTACCTTCTACTACAACAACCATCTCTCCTTTTAAAGTATCAGCTATTTCCAAAACTTCTTCTACTGTACCGCGAATTGCTTCTTCATATTTCTTGCTGATCTCTCTACATAAAGCTATTTTTCTATTGCCAAAAACTTGAAGTAATGATTTTAACATATCATGAATTCGATGAGGAGCCTCATACAGAATGATAGTATAAGGTAATTTTTTCAAACTTTCAAGCTCTTTTACACGTTTAGATTCTTTACTATTTAAAAATCCATAAAATAAGAAAGGTGCAGGATGAATTCCTGACATTGTTAAAGCAGGAACAAAAGCCGTTGGTCCTGGTAAACTTATGATATTAAATCCATTACGACTTACAAATTCAACTATTTTATAACCTGGATCACTAATAATAGGGGTCCCTCTATCAGTAACTAATCCAATATTTAATCCTTCTTGAAGTTTTGATAATACCATCTCTTTCAACGAATCTTCATTATGGTCATCAGAATGGATTAATTTTTTCTTAATATCCAATTTATGAAGCAATTCCGCAGTAACTCTAGTATCTTCACAAAGTAATAAATCCACCTTTTTTAAAGTATGAATACTACGAAGAGTAATATCTTCCATATTCCCTACTGGTGTTGGTATTAAATATAAGCTTGGGCTATTATCATAACTTTTTTGTCTCATAAAATCTACCTCTATTCAAACATTTTCAAAATTTCTTCTGTATAACTACCATCTTCGTTATGAGCATAAAGTGGAGGGAATAATTTAAGTCCAACTTTCCCATTTTTTCTACCTTCTATTAAAACCATATTGGATTCCGTATTGATTTTAGGATAAACAAAACGAAGTTTTTTCACTTCAATCCCATATTTTTGAAATAAACTAATAATTTCAATTAACCTATCTGTCCTATGAACTATAGCCAGTACACCATTATTTTTTAATAAAAATTTAGATAAAGAAATAATTTCTTCTAAAGTAATCATCTTCTCATGTCTAGCAATTACCTTATGTTCATCTTCATTTAGATTACTAGTTTCTAAGTATTTAAAATATGGTGGATTACAAGTAATCACATCAATACTATCACTAGGATAAATATGTCTTAACTCTTTCATATCTATATTTAATAATTCTATTCTATCCTCTAAATGATTATAAAATATACTCTTCTTAGCCAAATCATAACTATCTTTCTGAACTTCTACCCCTATAATTTTTGCATCCGTTTTCGTAGATAAAATAAGCGGAATGGGAGCATTTCCACAACCTAAATCTATAATTGTATCTATATTTTTATTAAGTGTTACAAAATTTGGTAATAGGACAGAATCTAAAGAAAAAGAAAACCATTCTGTATTCTGATAAATTTTTAAATTTTTATAACCGACCAAATCATTTAAAACTTCCATTATACTTCGACCTCTACTAAAGTTTTATTCTTAGTTTCAATAGTAGCAGTTCTTTTCAGCAAATTTAAAGAAGTTACTTTACCTTCTATTTCCCCATTTTTATACAATTGGCCAATAGATGGCATTCCTTTTTTCATTTCTGTATATACTTCATCTTCATAATTTAAGCAACACAATAATCTACCACATACACCATTAATTTTAGTTGGATTCAAAGCAAGCATTTGATTCTTGGCCATATTGATAGATACACTATTAAAATCTGTTAAAAAAGTACTGCAACATAAGAATCTACCACAAGGACCAATTCCCCCTATTTCTTTTGCTTTATCACGAACACCAATCTGCCTAAGCTCAATACGTGTATGATAAATTTGAGCTAATTTTTTTGCAAACTCTCTAAAATCCACTCTGGAATCTGCTAAGAAATTAAATAATAATTGATTACGATCAAATGTATAAGTCGCATCTATAATACGCATATTTAAAGATAGTTGATGAGAAATCTCACGAGCTTTTAATAAAGCTTCACTAGAATCCTTTTGATTTTTGAGATATTGTTTATCATCATCTTTTGTAGTAAGACGAATGATATTTTTTAAAGGAGAACCTAAATCTTCCTCTGCTACCTCGTAAGGATTTACAACAACTTGTCCATATTGTAATCCTTTTTCCGTTTCCACAATAACGGTATCATCTTTCTTTAGTTCTAAATTATTAGATGAAAAAAAATAAGTTTTTCCCTTACCATTTAAAACAACACCAACAATTTTAGGCATTCTTCTCACCTCCTGAAAACTCTATTATAAATTGATCTAACATCATAATAATATTTAAATTATAATTTAATCGATTCATTGTAGTAAATAAAATATCAATTTTATAAATCATACTAGATAAATCATTAGAATTGATAATGATATCTAATACTTCTCCATAGTCATGATAGATTAAATGTTCATATTTACGAACAGCAGTTTCATAAATAGTAATCATTTCTGAAAAAATAGTATACCAAAAATCTTTAGTTTGATAATCATTTTCCAAAATAGTAGGCAAATAAGCAATCACTTTATTTTTCTTACTTTCTAATAATTGAATAATTTCTACTAATAATTCAAAATTTGTAAATTCTTTCTTTGTCTGATGATTAATCAATGTGTATATTTGGCAACGACTACGAATAGTTTCTAATACTTTATAACGATTATCCACTTCTAGGACAGCAATCACATTACCATCAGGTTCTTCTAAAAATTTTAATAAAGAATTAGCTGCCTGGGAATTTAATTTATCAGCCTGTTTAATCCAATAAATACGAGGTCTATTTTGAAGTGAAGTAGTTTTAAACCTTTCTTTAATATCTAAGATTTGATTTTTTTTAATCCAATTACCATCAGGTTCTATAACAACAAAGTCTGATAATGCATGAATATCAATCAAATGACAAAGATTGCATTCCTGACAATGATTATGATCAATGTAATGATTGTGACAAAATAATGTTTTAATAAAAGATAAAATCAAATCATCCTTTTCCAAATAATGATTGGTTTCAATCAAATAAGCATGACTAATTTTTTGATGTTTTATACTATTTAAAACTTCTTCATAAAACAATGGCTGCTTGTCCTGATAAACCTCTAGCATACTCTTCACCTCAAAATGCAATTACTAATAACAGAACTAAAGAAAATAAAGCTGGAAAACCCAAAAAGGTAACCAATGATAAAGTAATAAAATTAATAGGAACTATTAAGTTAAAGTTGCTCCCAATCGTATTAAAACCATAAAGAATTACAAAACTAAATAAAATTCTTTTTAATAAATGAACTATTTTTTTCATAAAATCATCACCTATTAAAAAGTATGAAGTAGTAGATTTTTTATTCTTATTCTACATTTTTTCGATCTATCAATGCTCTTTCTAAAGTCATAGCATCTATATATTCCATATCTGCTCCAATTGGAATACCACTAGCAATTTTAGTAATAGAAAGATTCATATCCCCTAATATTCTTTTAATATATAAGGAAGTAGTTTCTCCTTCAATACTTGGTTTAAATGCTAAAATAATTTCTTGATAAGATTCTTTTTTGACACGATCCACTAACTTTTCTAGCTCTATGTCCTCTGGATTAATACCATCTAATGGAGAAATCAATCCTTTTAAAATATGATATTTACCTTTAAAAAGTCCAAGTTTTTCAAATAGAAAAACAGATTTCGGATCCTCTACTACACATAAAATACTATTATCGCGAGTTTTATCACCACAAATAGAACAATATTCTAAATCTGTTAATCCATTGCAGATAGGACATCGATGAATGTTCTCTTTTACTTTAGATAAACTAGTAGAAAACTGCTCTACCCGCTCTTCTTCCATATCCATAACAGCAAAAGCTAATCTCTCAGCAGTTTTCTCTCCAATACCTGGCAAATATTTAAAAGAATTAATTAACTGTTCCAAACTACTAGGATACATCTTATCACCTAACTAAAATAATCCACCGGGCATCATATTACTAAATTTACCCATTTTTTGTTCAGTCACTTTATCTATTTGTTTAAAAGCATCGTTTAAGGCAACAACTAACATATCTTCTATCATTTCTTTATCATCATTAGATAAATCATCATTATTAATAGACACTTTAATAACTTCCTTAGTACCTTTTACCGTAACACTAACAAAAGAACTAGTTCCAGTAAATGTCATATTATCAATCTCTTCTTTAGCTTTCATCATATCTTTCTGTAATGTTTGAGCTTGTTTCATTAACGCTTGTATATTCATATTTTCTCCTCTTTTCTAATTAATAGATATCATATCTTCTCCAAATAAGTCAATTGCCTGAGAAGTAATAGAATGATCAGATACCTCTTTTTTTTCTTTATGATACTGCTCTAATTCTAAAGGAATATACTGATATGAAATATTATTATTTTTATTTACAATAAATTCATCTTTTGCTGCAGTCCATTCATCATTAGTCACCAAAGCAACATCATAATGTCTATTATAAATCTTTTCTAATAATTTTTGAACCTTTTCTAATAAAGAAAATCCCCTATTGACCATAGAATCATAATCAAAAGAAATAATAACTTCTCCAGTTCCAACAGCTCTAACGATTCCATCTGAAATGTAACAAGCTGCGGCACCATACTCACTATCTAAAGCATAATCATTTAATTTGCTCCAGTTAGATTCAAAAAAATTTTTTTCTTTCTTATCTGCCCTAGCAAAACAGTTATTAATAATTTGCTGATTTATTTGCTTTCTTCCAGGATCAGAAAGTGCAGTCGATGAAGAATTTATTTCCCGGGAAATAATTTTGGAATCTATCATATTATTTTCTTGTTGTTTTAATTGAGAATCATTATCATTAGTATTAGTTATTTCAGTCGTTACTAAATTTTCTGATTTTTTATGATTCTGATTCATAAAAGATAACATATTAATTTCCAAAATGGTTTTAATATCAGAAGTAGACTTAATATTTTTTAATAAATCATTAAAAATATTGGAAAAAGATAATAAAAATTCAATATTATAAGAATCATCATTTTCAATATAAAATTGTATACTCTTATTTTTACACAATTGGAGCATATCTTGAATAAAAATAGTTAAATCCTTTCCATTATCATAAATATTATCTATAAATTGAATTACCTCAGCTACTTTTTCATGATAGATGCAATCTAAAAAATATATTTTTTGTTGTTCGGAAACAATACCATTCACTTTTTGAAAATCATCCATTGAAATATTAGAATCAGAATAAGCATTTAATTTATCTAACATACCTACGGCATCTCTTAGACCACCATCTGATAATTCTGCAATTCTTTCTAATACTTCTGAATCTACTTTAATAGATTCTTTTTCACAAATATATTTCAATCTTTTTACAATATCAGAATTACTAATACGATGAAATTCAAAGCATTGACATCTAGAAATAATAGTATTAGGAACTTTATGAAGATCAGTAGTAGCCAGAATAAAAATAACATGTTCAGGAGGTTCTTCCAATGTTTTTAAAAGAGCATTGAATGCACCAATAGACAACATATGTACCTCATCAATAATATATACTTTATATTTTAATTGATTAGGAACTAAATTAATCTTACTCTTAATCTCTCTAATTTCATCTACCCCATTATTAGAAGCTGCATCAATTTCAATAATATCCGAGCTAAAACCCTGGTTAATAGAAATACAATTTTCACATTTTTCACAAGCATCTCCATTATCTAAATTAAGACAATTAACTGTCTTAGCCAACAATTTAGCAATAGATGTTTTTCCAATTCCCCTAGGTCCAGAAAACATATAAGCGTGACATACCTTATTTAACTGAATAGCATTTTTCAATATTTTAATAATTACATCTTGGCCAATTACATCTTCTAAAGTAGAAGGTCTATATTTTCTATATAAAGCTTGATAAGACATAATCCACCTCCAAAATATACATATATTATACCATTAAAAAAGCAATAATTATAATCAATTATCACCTTTTTCCCAAAAAAAATTCTTTTAAAAGTTTAGTACATTCATCTTCCATTACCTTTTCACAGATTTCCACAGATGAACCATAATTTTTATCATTTAAAATAAATGATATAATATCTTTTTCAGCATATTCTGGAATAGTTCCATAAACAAGTTTTGAAATTCTAGATTGATTGATAGCACTTGCACACATTGGACACGGAAACATAGTCACATATATGCTACATCCAATCAATCTCCAATTTTTTAATTTTGCACAAGCCTTTTCCAACGCAATAATTTCTGCATGCTTTATAACATTTTGCTTTGATTCCCTCAAATTGTGAGCTCTGGCAATAATTTTACCATTTTGCACAATAACAGCACCAACTGGAATTTCCCCTTTAGAAAAAGCTTTTCTAGCTTCTTTTAATGCAATTTTCATATAATATTTATCATCCATACATAATCACCTTAAAAAAGGTGCACATAAATATTAAATGTTAAGGCTGCTATTTTCCAATCCTGACCTGATTCCATCAATATTTATTGCACCATAAATATAATATTATATTTTTCATAAAATTTCAATTATTTTCAATGTTTCACGTGAAACATTGTGAAAAAATATTTCCCGGGAAATATTTTTAATCCAATTTAGTTGATTTCATCATATATAATTAAAAATTGAATATATTAAAATCAAAAAAAACAAACAATATTAATATTTAAGTATACATATCATTATAATAACTATCTTAATGTTTCACGTGAAACATTAAGATAGTTTTTTCATAAAAAGCAAAAAAATTAATTTTTTTCATTTGAATTTGATCAAATAAGATCATTCTGAATTAAATTCAATATTGTATAACCATTTAATTTATATTAATTACAACATATAGAATATAATATAAAATATACTAGCTAAGATAAATATTAGTTACATAACATATTTATACAATTAATGTTTCACATGAAACATTAATTGTATAAATATTAAAAAAACTTTATTACTATCAACTTTAAAGTTTCTATTTAAAAACTAACATGCAATATTATTGTATTTTCTAGCAAAATGCTAATATTTAAATAAATAAACTAATATAAAATTCAAACCTTTTAAAAAATATATTAAACATCAAGTTAAAAACATAGCTTACAATTTTTTAATTTCGACCATGATATTAATTATTACTCCGTATTCTAATTAATAAAAGATTCGACTCGACTAAAGTTTTTAGTATTAACATAATTTAAGTGCCATAAATAATTTAATAAATTAAATAAACCAAATTACATATCACACAAACAATGTTTCACGTGAAACATTGTGGAAAATTATTTCTCGGGAAATAATTTTAGAAAAGAAAGTATTCTTAAATTAATTTTAGCGGTTTTTAGCACTGATAATTAAAATATACATCATCTAAATTAAATTTTTTTATTAAGTAATATCTGATTACATTAAAATGATAACTAACCACAATTAAAAATATTGTTTAATATTTTGAATAGTAATTATTTCAATGTTTCACGTGAAACATTACTAAATTTTTAATAACAAAAAGAAAATGTATTATTTATCTAATACATTTTCCTCAACAGTTTCAGTTATATCATTTGCATCATCAGAATCATCTTTTAAAATGGTAGAAACAGTAGCTACTTTTTGATCATCTTTTAATTTTATTAATCTAACACCCTGTGTAGCTCTACTTAAAGTAGAAATTTGATCCATAGCCATTCTCATAATAATTCCACTATCTGTAATAATAACCAAATCTTCTTCTCCAGTTACAGCTTTTAAAGATACTAACATACCATTCTTCTCTGTAACATTTAATGCTTTTACACCTTTACTGCCTCGATGAGTTAAGCGATACTCATCAATTGGTGTCTTCTTACCATAACCCTTTTCTGTAACAATTAAAACCTGCTCGTTGTTCGTAATAACCTCTCCACCAACTACTTTGGCACCATTAAGCTCAATTCCTTTAACACCAGAAGCAGTACGACCCATAATACGAATCTCATCCTCTGTAAATCGAACCATTCTACCATTGGAAGCACCAATAATAATTTCATTTTCACCAGTTGTTTTGCGAACAGAAATTAACTCATCATCCTCTTTAAGATTAATAGCAATTTTTCCACTGCTTCTAATATTATCAAACTCTGATAAATCCGTTCTCTTCACAATACCATTTTTAGTAATGAAACATAAATATTTATATTCATGCTCTTTTGCACTTAAAGATACAATAGAATTAATTTGTTCATCTTTTTCCACAGATAATAAATTAATAATTGGCAGTCCTTTACTTTGTCTGCTAAATTCTGGAATTTCATATCCTTTCATTCTATATACTTTACCCTTATTACTAAAGAATAATATATAATCATGCGTTTCCATATTTAACATTTTTTCCACAAAATCTTCTTCATTGGTAGCCATACCTTTTATACCAACACCACCACGATTTTGAGTTCTATATTCGTCCACTAGCATTCTCTTAATATACCCCTTATTAGTTAATGTAATTAAAGTATTTTCAACTGGAATTAAAGACTCATCTTCAATATAATCAATAGCAGTCATATCAATTTTAGTTCTTCTATCATCACTATATTTTTTCTTAATTTCTAACATTTCTTCTTTGATGATATCTAATACTCTCTGCTCAGAAGCTAAAATTTCCTTATAATCTGCGATTTTAGCAATTAAATCATTCAATTCCGCCTCTACTTTTCCACGCTCTAAGCCTGTTAAACGACGTAATCTCATTTCAAGAATGCTATTAGCCTGTATTTCATCCAAATTAAATCGTGTCATCAAATTAGATCTAGCCTCTTCATCACTGTCGGCAGCTCTAATAATGCGAACTACTTCATCAATGTTATCTAAAGCAATTCTTAAACCTTCTAAAATATGAACTCTCTCTTCCGCTTTTCCCAATTCATAACGAGTTCTTCTAATAATAACCTCTTTTTGATGATCAATATACTTAGAAATAATATCTTTAATTCCCAAAGTTCTAGGAGTTTGACCATCCAAAACTAAGAAAATAATACCATATGAAATTTGAAAATTAGTATGTTTATACAAGTTATTTAACACAACTTGAGGATTAGCATCTTTTTTTAATGTAATAGTAATTTTAATTCCATTTTTCAAATCTGTATGATAATCAGAAATACCATCAATTACTTTATTATGAACCAGTTCAGCCACTTTGTTTTTTAGTTCCATTGTATTAACACCATAAGGAACTTCATCAACAATAATACAACTATGATTTCCATGTTCTTCAATTGTTGCTTTACTTCTAACTGTAATAGATCCCCTACCTGTTTCATAAGCTTTTTTAATACCAGAATTTCCTAAAATAATACCTCCAGTAGGAAAATCAGGCCCTTTTATATATTGCATTAAACCAATAGTATCAATATCTGGATTGTCAATATAAGCAATACAACCATCAATTACTTCACCAAGATTATGAGGAGGAATATTAGTAGCCATACCTACAGCAATTCCCATAGATCCATTAACCAATACATTAGGAAATCTTGAAGGAAGAACCTTTGGCTCTTTTCTAGTAGCATCAAAATTATCATTCATATCCACAGTATCTTTATTAATATCTCTTAATAATTCCAAGGAAATTTTGGCTAACCTAGACTCCGTATAACGCATTGCTGCGGCACCATCACCTTCAATATTACCAAAGTTTCCGTGCCCATCAATTAACATATATCTTTGATTAAAATCCTGAGCAAGTCTAACCATCGCTTCATAGATAGAAGAATCTCCATGAGGATGGTAATTACCCATAACTTCTCCGACTGTTTTAGCACTCTTTCTATGAGGTTTATCAGGAGTATAACCAGACTCATACATAGACCATAAAATACGTCTATGAACAGGTTTTAAACCATCTCTAAGATCTGGTAATGCACGAGAAGTAATAACACTTAAAGAATACTCTAAAAAAGAGGTTTCTACTTCATTTACAATATTATTATTATCTAATCTATCTCTTTCATGAAAATATCCATGAAATTCGCCATTTTCTACATTATCAATTTCTTGTTGAGAATTATTATCATTAACAATTGATTGATCATCAATAGATTCATTTATATTATCCATATTATCATCTTCATTTGCTCTATTTAATAATTCATCTAAATCCTCTTTATTATTCATAATTCACCATCCTAAACATCCAGATTTTTAACTTTTCTAGCATTCTCTTCAATAAATCTTCTTCTAGGCTCCACTTCGTCTCCCATAAGTCTTTCAAATACTGAATCAGCAGCTACGCAATCATCTATAGTTATCTTTCTTAAAACTCGCTTCTCAATATCCATTGTTGTTTCATTTAATTCATCGGCATCCATTTCTCCTAATCCTTTCATACGAGCTATTTCTGCTTTAGAACGAACATTATCTGGTAAAGTAGCTAAATAAGAAGCAAGTTCTTCATCATTTAATACATATTTTCTAGTTTTACCATGCGTAATTCTATAAAGTGGTGGCTGTGCAGCATAAACATGACCGGCTTCTACAATTGGTCTAAAAAATCGGTAAAATAAAGTTAATAATAATACACGAATATGAGATCCATCAACATCAGCATCGGTCATGATAATAATTTTATCGTATCTTAACTTAGATAAATCAAAATATTCTCCAATACCAGTACCAAAAGCTGTAATAATGGTTTTAATTTCTTCATTTCCGAGAGCTTTATCCATTCTAGCCTTTTCAACATTCAATATTTTTCCTCGCAATGGTAAAATAGCTTGAGTCATAGAATCTCTACCCTTTTTAGCAGAACCTCCAGCACTATCCCCTTCGACTATAAATATTTCTGAAATACTTGGATCTTTACTTTTACAGTCAGATAATTTTCCAAAGAAATTAGTAACTGCCAAATCACTCTTTCTAGTTGCTTCCCTTGCTCTTTTAGCAGCCATTCTAGCATTTCTTGCTAATATAGCCTTATTTACAATAATCTTAGCTTCATCAGGATTATCTAATAAAAATCTATCAAATCCTTCAGCAAAAACACTATCAGCTAAAGCTCTAACCTCAGAATTTCCTAATCTTCCTTTCGTTTGACCTTCAAATTGTGGATTAGGATGCTTACAAGAAATAATCATAGTAAGCCCTTCTTTAACATCATCCTCTTTTAAATTTTCATCTTTATCTTTTAAAATATTAGTTTTTCTAGCATAATTATTAATGACTCTAGATAAAGCTCTTTTTACACCATCTTCATGAGTTCCACCATCATGTGTATTAATATTATTAACAAAAGAATAAATATTGGTATTATAAGAAGTATTATATTGCATCGCTACTTCAAAAAATACACCATCTTTTTCTCCACTCAAATGAATAATATTATTGTGAATTGGCGTTTTTTCTTGATTAATAAATCTAACATATTCGCTAATTCCACCTTCATATAAAAAGGTTTCACCAGTAGTATCTTCTAAATCTCTATCATCTCTAATATTAATAGACAATCCTTTATTCAAGAAAGCAAGTTCACGAACTCTTACTTTTAAAGTCTCATAATCATAAATATCAGTATCAAAAATATTAGGATCTGGTTTAAAAGTTACAGTAGTTCCAGTTCTATTTTCACTACAATCCCCTATTACATGTAAAGGTTCCACTGTATGTCCACCATTTTCAAAACGAACTTTATGTATTTTTCCATTTTTATAAACAGTAACCTCTACCCATCTACTAAGTGCATTCACTACACTAGCTCCTACACCATGAAGACCACCAGAAACTTTATATCCTCCTCCACCAAATTTTCCACCAGCATGAAGCACTGTATAAACAGTTTCTACAGTAGAAATTCCTGTTTTAGGATGTACATCAACTGGAATTCCTCTTCCATCATCCTTAACAGTAATAGAATTATCTTTATTAATTGTTACTTCTATATTATGGCAATATCCAGCCAAAGCCTCATCAATCGCATTATCTACAATTTCCCATACCAAATGATGAAGTCCCTTTACATCTGTAGTACCAATGTACATTCCAGGTCTTTTTCTAACAGCTTCTAATCCTTCCAAAACTTGAATATCAGAAGCATCATAATGATTCATTACTTTTTCTTGAGTATCCATTTTTATTCCACCTTTTCTGTTATATTTCCATGATCAACAATAAATACTTTTGCTTTATGTATAATTTTCTTTTGAATATTTTTTAAATCTGTAGTCGTAATAATGGTCTGAATATCCTGAGGAATATATTGCATTAATTTATTTCTCTTTTGAATATCTAACTCACTAAAAATATCATCAAGTAAAAGAATTGGGCTCGATCCCTTTTCTTCTGTAAAAAGAGAGATCTCAGCCAATTTAAAAGCTATAATTGCTAATCTCTGTTGACCTTGTGAAGCATAAAACTTCATATTTTCTTCATCGATATAAAAAGAGAAGTCATCGCGATGAGGGCCATATAATGTCATTCCCTGAGAAATTTCCCTCTTTCTATTCGATCTCAATTTCTGATAAAACTGACTCTTAATAGATTCTAATTCAAATGGGTCTAAATCTAAATTATTTTCATATACAATATGAAGTCCTTCAATATCCATGATTTTTTCATAAATACTACTAATTTTTGTATTTACATAATCTAAATATTTTTTACGATATAAATATATTTGTACTCCTCTATCCACTAATTTATCATCAATAATATCTAAATATCGAGGATCTGCAAAACCATTCATCCCCAACTGTTTTAAATATTCATTCCGCGTCTTTAAAATTTTATTATATTCATTTAAGTAATTAACATATAAAGGATATAATTGACTAATTTGAATATTTAAAAGATTTCTTCTAATTTGAGGAGATCCTTTTATGATATCTAAATCAGTAGGACAAAACATAATCACATTCATATTGGATATATAAGAAGCAATTTTCCTGATTTCTTTTTGATTAATATAAACTTTTTTTTGATCTTGAATCCACTTAATTTCTAGTTCTTTTAAAGTCTCATTATCCCGTAATAATCCTGAAATTTTACAGGAATGAAAACCATTTTGTATAATATTATTTTCGAATCCTAAACGATGTGATTTGGTAAGCGCAAGTATGTAGATACTTTCCAAAATATTAGTTTTTCCTTGGGCATTATCTCCTATAAAAATATTGATTTTATTACATAATTTTACTTTTTCTTTTTTATAATTTCGAAAATGATCGATCTCTATCTTGGATAAATACATAAAAACCCCTAAAAAAACTCATATTATCACCTTTTATACTTTCAAGTACTCCTATACCTACATCTACATTATACCATATTAGAAGTCTAAAAACATAAAAAAAGAAGATTTTTTCCTCTTTTTTTATCTTATTTTTTCATTTTTCGCTCATTTAAAATTAAATTTAATCTAGAAGCTCTCATAATTTGATTTTGAACAGACTGTTTAGAAGCAATACACTCTATTTTTTTTCCATTTTTTAGTAAAATATATGTTTTATGATTTTGCTCATACACTTGATCTACCCATTTTAATGATATCCAAGTACATTGAATATTTTCTGGTGATGAGATAGGAAAAAAAATCAAATCAGAACTTTCTTCTACAATAATGGGCAATTTATAATTTGCACCTAACATTTTTTTACTTCCATCTACCCTACCCACATAAGAACTACCGAAATATTTACAAGAATAATCCATTACTTCATAAGCCAGATCTTGAATTAAGTACTCTTGATTTTTTTCTACAATTCTAGTTTGATTTTTATCCAAACCAATTACAGCTAATGTTTCCTCATTTACTTCATATTTTTCCATAAATTTCTCCCCCTGCAATATAAAATTGCGAGCTATATACTAACATATGTATTAGTCGAAAAATGATGAAATATGACGAAAAATTGGAAAAAAATGAAATTTCTGAAAAATAAATATCTCTTTTCTTATAATTTCTATATTAAATGGATAATATGGCATAAAAAAAGACTACTAACCATTATAAATCAGTTAACAGTCTAAGATATTATTTTTTTTAATATGTTCTAATTGGTAATACTAATTGCGTTAACCCTTCATCCTTACTAGATTTTAAAATAATTGGCTTTACTTCTCCTACAAAAGAAATTTCCACTTGTTCATCTTCAAAAGACTTTAATGCTTCCATCATATATTTTGCCACAAAAGATATTTTTAAATTTTCCGGATTATCTTTCTCAATAGTCATTTTTTCTTCTACTCTACCAATTTCAGCAGAACTACTTCTAACAAATAATTTATTACCATCTATTTCAAAAGTAACAATATTCTTTTCTTTATCACTAGTTAAAATACTAGCACGATCTATAACATTATATAAATCGCTTACATTAACTTTTATAGCCAGCATAAACTCATCTGGTAATAAATTAGCAGTATTTGGATAAGTACCACTAATTAATCTAGATTGAAATAAAATATTTTGATATTTAATTAATACTTTATTATTAAAAATATGTAATTCCATATGATCTTCTTCATCATTCATAATCTTTAAAAATTCTAACAAATTTTTACTTGGAATAACGATATTATAATTCTCTTCTACCGCAGTATTTAATGTTAATAATCTTCTAGCTAAACGATAAGAATCCGTAGAATTACATTCCATAGAAGTTCCTAAAATTTTAAAATTAATACCAGTAAGAATTGGTCTAGATTCATCATTAGAAGAAGCAAAAGAAGTTTGTGAAATAATACTTCTAAAAGCCTTACTATCTAAAATTAAAGGATTCTTACTTAAATCTAGATGAATAGATGGGTACTCACTTTTATTAATACCATTTAAATTAAACTCACTATTATCTGTATAAATCGTAATTTTAAGTTCATCAATCACTTCAATATTAATAAATTCATCAGGTAATTTTCTTACGATATCTAAAATATATTTACCTTGAATAATAATACTACCTTCTTTTTCTATTTCCATCTCCTCAGTTTTATCTAAGAAAACTTGAATAGTAATATCATTATCACTAGCTGTTAAGATTAATCCTTTTTCTGTTAGATCGAATTTAATTCCAGCTAGTACAGGGACAAGATTTTTAGTAGATAGTGCTTTGGATACCTTATTAAGGCCATCTAATAATAATTCTTTTTTAATTTTTAATTTCATATTTATTCCTTCTTTCTAATATTTATTATTATTATTACTGTGGAAATTGTGTATAACTCAATATTTACTTTATTTTATCACAATTTTTCATATTTTTGCCTGTGGAAAAATAATTTAAAAATAGAAAATTATCCACATTAAACAATTTCTTTCTTTAATTTCTCTATAATATTAGCAAGTTCTTTATTAGTCAATATCTCTTTTTCAATTTTTTCTACAGAATGCATAACAGTAGAATGATCTTTTCCTCCAAATTCAATTCCTATTTTGGGAAAAGATTCATTGGTAAGTTTTCTACAGAGATACATAGCTACTTGTCTTGGAAATGCGAGATTAGCACTTCTCTTCTTAGACTTCATATCTTCTACCGATACTTGAAAATATTCTGCTACAATTCGTTGAATTCGATTTACGCTATTCTTTTCACTATATCCTTTATTAACAAAGTCTTTTAAGACATCCACTGCTAAATCTAGAGTAATTTCAGTTCCACCCATGATAGTGGAATATGCAAGTAATCTCGTAATAGAACCCTCGAGATGTCTCACATCACTACCAACATTAGAAGCAATATATTCAATTACATCATCTGGTATGCTTTTATTAATAGACTCCCCTATGATTTTCTTTTTAATAATGGCAACTCTTAAATCAAAATCAGGAGGAAAAATATCAGCGGTCAAACCCCAACAGAATCTAGTTCTTAAACGATCTTCTAATAGTTTTAAATCATCTGGAGACCGATCGGATGAAATAATGATTTGTTTATTTTCATCATACAATTTTGTGAAAGTGTTAAAAAATTCATTTTGTGTTTGTGGAGCGCCCTGAAAAAATTGAATATCATCTACAATCAATACATCTATGCTCCTATATTTATTTTTAAAATAAGAAACATAATCAAAATTTTTTCCATGTTCATCTTTTTTATTAATCCCTAGAAAGTCAGTAATAAATTGATCACTAGATACATATAAAACCTTTTTATTAGAATGTTCTGTAATATAATTTCCAATAGCATGCATCAAATGTGTTTTCCCTAACCCACTATTTCCATAGATAAATAAAGGATTATAAAGAACACCTGGATTTTCAGCTACTTCTAGTGCCGCAGCTTGAGCGAATTTATTCGTATTTCCTACAATAAAATTATCAAAAGTATAATTTTTATTTAAATTAGAAGAAAAATAATTCGATGAACTTTGAATATTAGAAGTTTGTTCACTTTCATTTTGCCAATAAATAGGATGAAGCTTTTCTTGCTGGGATTGTTGAGCAAGTTCTTCTATTTCTTCTTGTGTATAAAATTCAATATCTACATTATCTCCTACGACGTTACTTAGATTTTTAACAATCAAATCATAGTATTTGGTAGTAAGATGTTTTTTATAAATTGACATAGGAACAATAATTTTACAAATACCATCTTTATATTCATATAATTCTGTATTTTGAAACCAAGTTTCAAAAGAAAGAGGATTCATTTCGGTTTTAATACTATTTAAAAAATTAGACCATATAATTTTTATATTCACCAATTATCCCCCCTGCCTAAAGATAATTCAAAATTGCAAGTCTTATTTTAACTTAAAACTGTGGAAAAATAAATAGATATTTTTTTGTTTTTTTTAATTCACATGAAATCCACAATTTTTTCCACAAGAAAAAGCTTTATATATATTCATTATAACGCATTTTTCCACAAAAAATAAAAAAAGTAAATTCACAATGAAGAAAAAGTTATAAACAGCTCTGTGGACAATGTGGAAAACTATTTTATCCTAACTAAAATTTATATATTTTAAAGTTTTTTAAAGGAAAATAATTGACAAATCGCCTGAAAACTTATTATAATAATGTAGATTTTTATGTCTGGAGGTGGAACTATGAAAAGAACTTATCAACCAAATAATCGTAAGATGAAGAAAACGCACGGATTTTTTTCAAGAGTTAAAGGTAATGTATTAAAGAAAAGAAGAGCAAAAGGTCGTAAAAGATTATCTAAATAAAATACCACTTTTAGTGGTTTTTTTGCTTCTTTAGAAAATATAAAATAGGTGATACTAATGAAAAAAATCAATATTGTAAAAGATAGTAGAGACTTTGAAAAAATAATACATAAAGGAAAATTATACAAAAATCAACTTTATATCGTATATGTATTAAAAAATGAAAAACCATATTATCGTTTTGGAATTTCGGTTGGAAAAAAAATTTCTACCAAAGCAGTAGTTAGAAATAAACTAAAGCGTAGGTTAAAAAATATAATGAATAAATATAAAAATCTATACCCAATTTGCCAAGATTATATTATAATAATGAAAAGAAGTTGTTTAGAAAAAAATTATCAAGAATTAGAACAGAGTTTTCTAGATATTATCAACAAAATAATAAAGGAGAATTAAATGAGATCACAAAAAAATAAAAGAAAATTGTTAATTGTTTTTATGTTAGTGTTACTATTCACAACAGGATGTACCAAAACTTTAAAAGGAGAAGACAAAAAAGTTGTAACGAATCCAGAAACTGGGCAAAGTTTAACCGCCAATATATTATGTCAACCAGAAAATGAAGAAACAATTAAGGCTTATGAAGAAAACGGTGTAGATTTATCAAAATATCCTAAATGTAGTGAATTTAAAATAACCAGTGGTGGTTATGAAGGATTATGGGATAGTATTTTTATAAAACCTTTGGCTTTTGTAATATTATGGTTTACCAAATATGTAAAAAGCGCTGCATTAGCATTAATTATTACTAGTCTTATCATACGTTTAATTGCTTATCCAATTACAAAAAAGACAGCTCTACAATCAGAGCTATTAAGTAAGGCAAAACCTGAATTAGATAAATTAGAAAAAAAATATGCCAATAAAACCGATCAAGAATCCATTATGAGAAAAAGTCAAGAAATGACTATGATCTATAAAAAATATAATATTAATCCAATATCGGGATGTCTATATGGATTGATTCAATTACCGTTATTTATAGCATTTTTAGAAGCGATTAATCGTGTTCCAGCTTTATTTGAAGAAACCTTTTTAGGATTACAACTTGGAACTACACCATCTGTAGGATTATTAAATCAAGGAAATTGGTTATATATTATATTGATTATTTTAGTAGGAATTACCACTTATTTCTCATTTAGATTAAATAAAACAACCGCTCAAGCAGATAATGATCCTATGAAAAATATGACTACTATCATGACAATTATGATTATTGTAATGGCTTTCTTTATGCCAGCAGCATTATGTATTTATTGGATTACAACAAACTTATTTACAGTAGTACAAAATTTAATTGTAAAAAGGAGTAAGGAAGTATGTTAGTAAAGAATAGGTATAGTGGTAAAAACAAAGAAGAAGCAATCAATAACGCCAAAATAGCACTACAAGAAATGGAAGATCGTTTATATATTAAAGAAATAGAAGTAAAGAATGGTCTATTTAATAAAAAAGTAGAAATAGAAGTAATTAGATATGATGATGTGGTAGATTATCTAAAGGAATTTTTAAAAGAATTAATACACAATATGGGTATAACTTGTAATTTAGAAACTAAAAAACGAGAAAATAGTTTAAATATAACAGTAATCTCTAATAATAATTCTATTTTAATAGGAAAAAATGGTAAAACATTGGAAGCAATTACTTTAATAGTAAAGCAAGCAATTTATAATGAAATAGGGGAGTACTTTCCATTTGTACTAGATATTGGAGAATATAAAGCAGTAAAGGAACAAAAACTAGAAACTTTAGCAAAAAGAACAGCAAAAGAAGTATCTACCTCTAAAATACCTGCCAAACTAGACCCAATGAATTCTTATGAAAGAAGAATTATTCATACCGCCTTAGCTAATAATAAAAAAGTAATGACAGAAAGTGAAGGGGAAGAACCTAATCGTTATGTAGTAATCAAACCAAAGGAAGATGAATAATCTTCTTTTTTTATATAAAAAATATTGATGAACTTTACTTTTACGATTATAATAGTAAAACATAAACAACATGGTGGTCACTTATATCAGAAGTATAAATTAGATTAGATAATAAACAAAATATCTTTATTTCTAAAACAGTCTAGATTTCAAAAATAGAAAGATAGAATTTATAATACAAAATAATATCATAATTTCAAAAAAAGTAGTGGTACAATTATATAAGAAACAACGACTAAGATGAATACTTTAACATTTATTAAAAGAAAATGAAATTGAATTGACTCTGAGGAAACTATAAAAAAATTAAAAATTATTTTAAATCATTTAGAAGTAGGTGAAAAGCATTTTACCTTTGGAATCAATGATTGCAAAATAGATTTATTTAAAGTTGTAAGCGTACGAAGGAATACTGCATCTTGTATATGAAAATATTTTAAAAAGACCTAAAAAAACAAATATACGGTTACTCAAGAATTAAAAGAATCCATTTTAGTCCAAAGAATACATCCAATTAAGGAAAGGGGAAATGAATATGAATGATACAATCGCAGCTATATCCACAACTCTAGGAGTAGGAGCTATTTCCATCATTAGAGTAAGTGGAAATGATTCAATAAAAATAGTAAATAATATGTTTAAAGGTAAAAATCTAGAAACTGTAGAAACTCATACAATACACTATGGACACATTATAGATCAGGATGAAATCATCGATGAAGTATTAGTATCTGTTATGAAAGCACCTAAAACTTTTACAGCCGAAGATGTAGTAGAAATAAATTGTCATGGTGGTATTTCTACTACCAATAAAGTGCTAGAATTAGTATTAAATAATGGGGCTAGACTTGCAGAACCGGGAGAATTTACCAAAAGAGCCTTTTTAAATGGCAGAATTGATTTAACCCAGGCAGAGTCGGTAATGGATCTAATTAATTCTAAAAATGAATCGAAAAGAAAAGTAGCAATCAAAGGATTAAATGGCTATGTAAGTAATATTATTAGAAATTTAAGACAAGAAATATTGGAATTATTAGCATCGATTGAAGTAAATATTGATTATCCAGAATATGAAGATGCTGAAGTGATGACAAACGAAAAAGTTAAACCTAAAGTAATAAAAATTAAAGAAAAATTAAAGAAAATTATTAATGAATCCGAAAATGGTAAAATATTAACCAATGGTATTAAGACCATCATCATTGGTAAACCAAATGTCGGAAAGAGTAGTATTTTAAATCGATTATTAGATGAAGAAAAGGCAATTGTTACGGATATAGAAGGAACCACTCGTGATACAGTGGAAGGAAATATTTCAATCAATGGAGTATCTTTAAATATTATAGACACTGCTGGAATTCGTGAAACAGAAGATATTGTTGAAAAAATTGGAGTAGAAAAGAGTTTAAATTTAATACCAGAAGCAGACTTAGTAATCTTAGTATTAAATAATAATGAGAAATTATCAGAAGAGGATAAAATGATACTAGATGCTTGTAGAGACAAAAAGACTATTGTAGTAATTAATAAAAATGATTTAGAAAGAAAAATAGATATTACAGAAATTTCATATGAAAATATCATTTATACCAACACAATAGATTTAAATGGGATTGATTCTTTAAAAGAAAAAATAGTAGAATTATTTAATTTAAATGAATTAGAACAACAAGATTATACATATTTAAGTAATGCAAGACAAATATCTTTAGCAAAAGAAGCATATCAAATATTAGAAGAAGTAGAAAAAGGTATTCAAGATGAAGTACCAGTCGACATGATAGAAATTGATATTAAACGTGCATGGGAAAAACTAGGAGAAATTATAGGAGAGACATACACGGAAGAATTAATAGATCAGTTGTTTAGTCAATTCTGTTTAGGAAAATAATATGAGGAAATTTTTAAGATTAAGTATAGAAGAATTATTTGATTATATAATAAAAAATATGAATTATGGTTGGATAGATACAAAAGGAATAAAGCATTATAGTAGTAATAATGATGATTTTGAATATCATCTTCAAACTCCTCAAGAAACTCTAGAAAGAAAAAATTGGTATTTGTTGGGATATATGTGAATTATTAAGATATCATTTTGAAAATAATAATTATCCATTTCAAACATACTTTATCTATTTATATATAAATGATGATTATTGTCCATCTCATGCAATGCTAGTATTTGAAAAAGATGATAGTTTAATTTGGATCGAACTGCAAGAAAATAGAATACTTGGAGGGATTCATTACTATAAAACAGAAGAAGAATTTTTAATGGATATGAAACAAAGATTTATTAAAAATGGAATCAATAATAATTTTTTTACAGAAAAAGATGATTTAACCAGAATTTATTGTTATGCATTTGATAAACCAACTTATGGAATTAGAGGATCTGAATATTATAATCATTGTAGAAAAGGTAAAAAAATAAATATATAAGTTATAAAAAATGAATTATAAAAGCAAAAATCATAATTTAAAATAAAAAATTATTTCCCGATAAATAATTTTTTTCATATATTCTTAAAAAAATTCCCGAAAAAAGTAAAAGTATTGTATAATAGTTCCAGAAAAAAGAGGAAGTGTAGCAAAATGAAGTATGACATAATTGTAGTAGGAGGAGGGCATGCTGGATGTGAAGCATCGCTAGCAGCAGCTCGCCTTGGAAATAAAATTTTACTAGTAACAGGAAATATCAAAAACATAGCTGATATGCCTTGTAATCCATCAATTGGAGGACCAGCTAAAGGAATTATCGTAAGAGAAATTGATGCACTAGGTGGAGAAATGGCTAATAATATTGATCACAGTTGTCTTCAAGTAAAGATGCTAAATACTAAAAAAGGTCCTGCAGTCCGCGCTCTACGTGCTCAAGGAGATAAAATTACTTATCCTAAAGTAATGTTAGAAACATTAAATAAACAAGAAAATCTAGATATAAAAGAATCATTAGTAGGAGATTTGATAATAGAAGATAACATAGTAAAAGGAGTAGTATTAGAAGATGGAGAAAAAATTACATCTAAAGCTGTCATTCTAACAACAGGGACCTACTTAAAAGCAGTAATATTAAGAGGGTCTAAGAAAACAGAAAGTGGGCCTCATGGTGAAAGACCATCTAAATTCTTAAGTGATAAATTAAGAGAATATGGATTTACCATTCAAAGATTAAAAACAGGTACTCCTCAAAGGATTGATAAGAATAGTATTGATTACTCCAAAACCAATTTAGAAACAGGGGATAACATAGCATATACTTTCTCCTTTGATAATGAGCCTTTATATAAAGTAGAAAATCAAGTTCCTTGCCATTTAATATATACAACTTCTGAAACACATAAAATCATTATGGAAAATTTAGAAAAATCTAGTATGTATGGTGGTTATGTAGAAGGAATTGGACCTAGATATTGTCCATCTATTGAAGATAAAGTAGTTCGTTTTAAAGATAAAGACCGACATCAATTATTTTTAGAGCCAGAAAGCTTATATTATGATGATATTTATATTCAAGGATTTTCTACTAGTATGCCAGAAGATGTGCAAGATTTAATGGTACATAGTTTACCAGGATTAGAACATGCTAAGATTTTAAAATATGCTTATGCTATTGAATATGATGCCATTGATCCGTTACAGTTAAAGCAATCATTGGAAACAAAAATCATTGAAAATTTGTTTACTGCTGGTCAAATTAATGGGACTAGTGGTTATGAAGAAGCGGCCGGACAAGGATTGATCGCCGGAATTAATGCTTCTCGTAAAATCCATCATCAAGAGCCATTAATATTAAAAAGAAATGAAGCTTATATTGGAGTTTTAATTGATGATTTAGTAACCAAAGGAACCAAAGAACCATATCGAATGTTAACTTCTCGTGCAGAATATCGATTACTTCTTCGTCATGATAATGCAGATTTAAGATTAAGAGACTATGGTTATAATATTGGACTGATATCAGAAGAAAAATATCAGAAATTCTTAAAGAAAAAAGCAGATATTCAAGAGTTAATCAATTTATTAAAAACGAATAAAATTACTCCAACTAAAGATAACAATGAATATTTAGAGAGTATTGGCTCAACTAGATTATTGGATGGAATTACCTTATATGATTTATTAAAAAGACCAGAAATTACCCTAGAAACTATAAGCCATTGGCTAGATATTGAATATTCCAACGAAGTAAAAGAACAAGTTGAAATTCAAATAAAATATGACGGATACATTCGAAAAGCAACTAGAGAAGCAGAAAAAATGTTAGATTTAGAGAAAGTAAAAATACCAGAAAATATAGATTATGATCGTATATCTAATTTAGCTAGTGAAGCAAGACAAAAATTATCCAATATAAGACCAACTACGATTGCTCAAGCATCTCGAATTAGTGGAGTAAATCCCGCAGATATTTCGATTCTAATGATATATTTAAAAAAGGAAAAAAGAATATGAATATAAAAGAATTTATAGAAGAAACAAAAAAATTAGGAATAGAATTAACAGCTGTTCAACTCCAAAAATTAGAAAAATTTTATGAATTATTAATTTCATGGAATGAAAAAATAAATTTAACTCGAATTACTAAAAAAGAAGATGTATATCTAAAACATTTTTATGATAGTTTAACTTTATTTAAAGTAATCAATCTAGATAATGAGTTAACTCTATGTGATGTAGGTAGTGGAGCCGGATTCCCAGGTATTATTTTAAAAATAGTTTTTCCTAATTTAAAAGTAACATTAATTGATTCTCTCCAAAAGAGAGTAAATTATTTAAATGAAGTAATCAAAGCGTTAGACTTATTTAATATAGAAGCAATCCATACTAGAGCAGAAGATTATGCTAAAAATAACAGAGAAAAATTTGATATTGTAACAGCAAGAGCTGTAGCAAACTTAAGAATTTTATCTGAATTGTGTCTTCCTATGGTAAAAGAAAAAGGTTATTTTATAGCTTTAAAAGCTAATATAGAAGAAGAATTAGAAAATAGTAAAGAAATTATAAAGAAATTAAATAGTAGCATAGAAAAAATAGAAACTTTTGATTTACCAATAGAACATAGCATTAGAAACCTAGTAAAAATAAAAAAAGAAAGAAAAACCAATTCCATTTATCCAAGAAGAATGGACAAAATAAAGAATGAAATCTAAGTCAAAACCACAATTTTTGACTTTTTTTCTTGTGAAATAGTAAAATTATGTTATACTATAAATAGTAAAAAAGAGTAAAAAGAATGAAAAGAGGGTAATTTATGGATAAAGAAGTAGTAGAACTATATTTAGATGATATTATTCCAAATCGCTTTCAACCACGTGAAGTATTTAACGAAGAAGCATTAAAGGAATTATCAGATTCTATTAAGGAACATGGAGTCATTCAACCAATTATTGTTAGAAAAATCGGAGATAAATATGAAATTATTGCAGGTGAAAGAAGATATAAAGCATCTGCTATGGCTGGTTTAACTAAAATTCCTGCTATTATCCGTAATCTTGATGATAAAGAAGCTTCTAAAGTAGCACTTTTGGAAAACTTACAAAGAAAAGATTTAACAGCCATTGAAGAAGCTAGAACTTACCAAAAAATATTAGAATTAGACTCTATGACTCAAGAAGAACTAGGACGTACTATGGGAAAATCTCAAGCAGCAATTGCCAATAAAATGAGATTATTATCTTTACCAGATGAAGTCCAAGAAGCACTTTTACAAGATAAAATTTCAGAGCGCCATGCTAGAAGTTTATTGAACTTGGATACAAGTGAAGAGCAAATCAATATGTTAAGAAAAATTATTGAGAAGCGTATGACTGTAAGGGATTTAGATAATGAAATCAAAAATATGAAAGGAGAATCATCTAATTCATCTATGATGAGTCACGATAACATGACTATAGTAGCAGAACATGATTCCCAATCAGAAACTAATGGTATAGAACCTACCGTACAACATTCAAAATTTAATCTAAATCAAGTAGAAGAAAAAGAAAATCAAGTGGATAATGCTTTGTTTGATTTTCCTTTACCAACTCCAAATCCAATTGAAAATTTAGAAGAATATATGGAAGAAGGATCAAACGAGGAAAGAAAAATAGAGGAAATTCCTAAAATTCGTCAACCAGAATCAGATTTTAAAATGATTGATGAGTTATTGAAATCAACCCAAACTTATACTATGAAAGATGTAATTAATGAAATCAAAAGTGTAACTGCCAAAGCTCAAAATAAAGGAGTTAATATTAGAACAGAAGAAATGGATTTCGAAAACAATTATCAAATCATCATAAATATCGAAAAAAATAAGTAAAAAGTAGAAGTTCTACTTTTTTTTTCGAAAATCATTTCATAATTAGCTATTATTTGTTAAAATAGAAGAGTACAAAAGAAAAGGTGGTAGTATGGGAAAGATCATTTCATTAGTAAATCAAAAAGGTGGAGTAGGAAAAACAACAACTAGTATCAATCTTTCTGCATCACTGGCATATTTAGGTAAAAAAGTATTATTAATTGACTTAGATCCTCAAGGAAATACAACAACTGGAGTAGGAATTAACAAAGGGGATATTACAAACAGTGTTCACGAAGTATTGACAGCAAAATGTAATATAACAGAAGCTATTCTTAAAACCAAGTATAAAAATCTTTATGTATTACCTGCTACTATTAATTTGGCCGGTTTAGATATGGAATTGATGGAAAAAAGTAAAACCAATCAAGGATTTATCAAAAATGCGCAGTTGAAAACATTTTTAGATCCTATTAAAGATGTATTTAATTATATTATCATTGACTGTCCTCCATCTTTAGGACTCATTACAACCAATGCCTTAACTGCATCTGATTCTGTAATTATTCCTGTTCAATGTGAATTTTTTGCTTTGGAAGGAATTACGCAATTATTAAATACCATTA
>CALVOY010000042.1 GCA_944350415.1 uncultured Bacilli bacterium
TCAAGATCAAATTCTAAAGTACCTACTGTAACTTCTACACCATCAGCAACTCCAGAAAGAGTAATTTGTGTTTGATAAAGATAACGGTTATCTTTGACTTCCTCTTCTGAAGTAATTACAAATTGTATATCCACATCGTCTTGATTAGTAACAATAGTCAAGGTATTTCCTTGTAATGTACCATGATATTGGATTTCTTCCATATTTTCGGTATCTTTCACAAAGCCAGTAAAATCATACTGTGTTTTATTTTTCGTTATTTCTAGCGAAAAAATAGTCTCTTCTTCTAAATAAAAATGAATCGTTTCTTTTTGATCTGTCTTATATGCCAAAACAGGGCGATTATTAGCATCAGCAAGCTCATAACCAACAATTTTATTAAATCCATAATAATATACATTATAGTAACAAGCAACCTCTACGGTATCATAGGTTAGAGATTCTGCGAAACGATCTAGTTCGGTTTCTATTTCTGTAGAAGTCACATCAAAATATTCCGCAAGATTGGTTAATAATTCTTTATCCTGCTTTAGTAAGGTAATAAAATTAGTACTCACTTCCGCCATTACTTGATTCGTAATTGGATAAGAAAGCTTATTTACTTTTTTTGCCTTACCATTATAAAGAACCTCTACTTTTTCTTTCAAAATTGCATCTTCATCGATGTAATCTGTAATAGCCGATTTTAACATGGTTAACAATTTATCATAGTCATTTCTTTCTAGGCTAGATAAAAAACTAATGTATTCTAACGGAGTATGATAATATGTAGGAGTAATGTCAGCAACATACATATACATCTGATCATCGGCCAAAGCACCATCAAATGTCAATACATTTTGATCGTTTACAAGAAGATTAGCATTCAACTGCGATTTCTGATCTGCTTTATTTTCTAGATAATCAAGCTCTAATCCAGCGTTCATATAATCAGAAGTTAAACGGACAGTAGTTCTAACTCCAAGATCATTCGAATTAGCTACCTTATCGTACAAATCGCTATCTTTTAATACCATATTCTCTAACTTACTTGATAAATTAGATACACTTTGTAGCATAACTACTTTATCACTGGATACAAATAAAAAGCCAACTACCAATAATCCAATAGAAATCACCGATAATATAATCGCAAAAATAGTTACCTTACGATTTTGGCTTTTTTTAAATTCTAAATCCATTTTTTCCACCACCTATTATTATCATTATATTATTAAAAAATAAGAAAAGCAATTCTTTCAAAATATTTTATGCTAAAATAAAAATATTGGAAGTGATTATATGAAAAATTCATTTACTTATACAAATAATAATAAAAGATACCATACATTAGACTACTTTTATAAACAAAAATTTGAAAAAAAAGTATGTAAAATTAGCTTGAATGCGGGATTCAGCTGTCCTAACAAAGATGGCACAAAAGGAATAGGAGGATGTATTTACTGCTCGAAACTAGGAAGTGGTGATTTTGCAGGAAAACCAGAAAAAGATATTATCAGCCAATTTTATGACATAAAAAAACAAATGCATCAAAAATGGCCAGAAGCACTTTACATTGGATATTTTCAAGCAAACACGAATACCTATGCCAAAACTGAAGTATTAAAACAAATATACGAACCAATTTTAGAATTAGAAAATGTAGTGGGACTAAATATTGCGACTAGACCGGATGCAATTACAGATGACTGTCTAGATTATTTAGAGGAGCTATCTAAAAGAACCTTTTTAACAATAGAATTAGGACTACAAACAATCCATGAGAAGACAACCAAACTAATCAATCGTGGACATGATCTAAAATGTTTGGATACTATGGTACATAAATTAAGAGCAAGAAACATAAATGTTGTAGTTCATATCATCAATGGACTACCTTACGAAACCAAAAAAATGATGATTCAAACAATAGAATATTTAAATGCCTTAGACATTCAAGGAATCAAAATACATATGCTCCATATTATAAAAGATACTCAATTAGCCTTAATGTACCAACAAGAAAAATTTCACATTCTAACCAAAGAAGAATATATTGATATTGTAGTAGAACAACTAGAAAGATTAAGACCAGAAATTGTAATCAATAGAATTACTGGTGATCCAGTTAAAGAGGATTTAATAGAACCAACTTGGCTTTTAAAAAAATTCTGTGTTTTAAATGACATTGATAAAGAAATGGTAAAAAGAAATACCTACCAAGGAAAAAAACTTCAAATGTAGGAGGATATAAAATGGAAAAATCCCGCTTAAAAAGAAAAGTTTGGATAACATCCTTTAGTTTAACGGTAATGTGCATAATGATCATCATACATGCACCAAATATATATCTACAAATATTACCAATTATAATCCCATCTAGTATGTTAACCATGATATTGCCAATATATACGATTGATAAAAAGAAAAAGGATAATTCTAAAAAAGGAGAGATAAATATATTGGAAGAAAAACAACAGTCAGAAAATAGTATAAATCAATCTAAAATAATATCCCCAAAAATAGTAGTGAAAGAAAACAATGATCTAATAGATGATATTATGACAGATCAAAATCTAAAAGCAGAAGATAAAAAACAAATGTTAACCATACTAAAAAAGGAATATGAACAAAGCCATAAACAAGAATTACAAACAGAAAAATGTAAGAAACAAAAAAAGAATTAACAAGTAATTCTTTTTTGATGTTCTAAAACATCTTGATAGTAATGCTTACCAAGTGAATAGTAATGTTTATAATTACTACCATGCATAATCATCACCATTTATAATATTAACTATTTTCTACAAAATATGCATAATACTCTTCAAAAGTAATATCGTGCTCATAAATATAAGTAGCTACATCTACTCCTACATAACGATAATGCCAAGGTTCATAACCATAACCGGTAATATACTCTTTTCCTTTTGGATACCTTAAAATAAAACCATAAAGATGAGCATGATCTTTCATCCAAACAAATTCTTTACTAGACTCAAAAGTACCAAGTGAATATTCATTCTTAACTCCTACATCTAAAGCTAAACCAGTTTGATGCTCAGAATGTCCTGGACGAGCACTCCACTTATCTGCCCAAGCAAGACCATTCTGATTTTTATAATCATTATATAAACCACTTTGTCTACTATAACTACGATAGGCAGAATTATTACGAATATGATAACCTTCCTCTTCAGCATCATCAACTAGTTTTTTAAAAGCCTCATAAGCAACACGATTTAGCTGACTTCCATTCTTGTTATCATAAGCTTTATCCATTGTAACAAGCTCTCCATAATAATAATCAGAATCTAACTGATAATATTTATTAACGATCAATAACTCTTCTTTAGAAGTATCTGTCTTTTGAATATTGGTATAAAAATCATAATCCAAATTACTATTCACATTCGTAATAATAGTGTTAGCATCATCACTATCATACTGCATATAGCGATCAAGCCTAGATTCTATAAAATATTCATTCTTCACAATATTTACTAATTTTTCTGAATATGGATAAGTAATATTATGATTTACAAGATAAACAACATTATTTAAATCATAATCTCCATCTAATTCTAAAATATAATCGATATAAGTAGGTAATTTTTCAATTTGAAAGTCCTCTAATTGAATTAACTCTGTTAAAAAAGATAGATAAGCGTAATTGGATAATTGTTTCAATTCATTACTAGAAAGTTCTTCTCTTAATTCACTAATTTCCTCTTTGCTATACCCTATTTTTAAAAGTCTTTCTTGTTCATAATCCTTAATAACCCCAAAATATAGCAAAAATAGAAAGACAAAGGGAATCAACAGTATAACGAAAACCCGATTCCAGCGTACTTTATACTTTCGTTTCCTTTTCAAGAAGATCACCACCTATTTTTTATTATACAGCAAAAAAGACTAGTATGATCACTAGACTTTGCTTTTTTTGTAAACATTTGACTATTTTTTAGTTTTCTCTAAAGATTCAGCAAGTACCGTTCCAGCAGTTACCAAATTCTGCAAATCACTAGGAACAATAATCTTCGTAGATTGTCCATTGGCTACCTCTACCATAGCATCATAGCTTTTTAATTTAAGAACAGCATCATCTGCTTTAGCATCTTTTAATAGCTTTAATGCACCGGCCTTAGCTTCGGATACTTTTAAAATTGCTTGAGCTTCACCCTCAGCTTCACGAATATGTGCTTCGCGTTTGGCATCAGCCCTTAATATAGCACTTTCTTTTTCCCCTTCAGCTATCAAAACAGCTGCTTTCTTTTCTCCTTCTGCTTGAAGAATCTTCTCACGTCTTTCACGTTCAGCCCTCATTTGTTTTTCCATTGCTTCTTGAATATCTTTTGGTGGAATAATATTTTTTACCTCTACACGATTGACCTTAATTCCCCAAGGATCAGTAGCTTCATCCAAAATCGATCTCATTTTAGAATTGATAATGTCACGGCTAGTTAAAGTTTGATCAAGTTCTAAGTCACCGATGATATTACGCAGTGTAGTTGCAGTTAAATTTTCAATAGCATTTACTGGATTTTCAACCCCATAAGTATAAAGTTTAGGGTCTGTAATTTGAAAATAAACTACTGTATCAATTTGCATCGTAACATTATCTTTCGTAATCACTGGCTGTGGTGCAAAATCTTTCACAATTTCCTTTAAAGTAACATCACTTGCAATACGATCAACAAAAGGTATTACATAGTGAACTCCCGTTTGCAGTGTTGCATGATAGCTTCCTAATCTTTCTACTACTTTGGCCCTTGACTGCGGAATAATTTTAACCCCAAGTACAATAACCACTAAAATAATAATCAGAATAATCCAACCCATGTTAATTCTCCTCCTTTACCTCTTTAACATTTAGTTTTACTCCATCTATAGAAAGTATTTCTACTTTACTACCTACTTTAATTTTCTTAGAAGATATAGCACTCCATCTCTTCCCATCTATCTTTACCTCACCTGGCTCTAACTTCGTAATCTCTTCAGTAACAACACCGATTTTTCCAATTACCCGATCTAAATTCGTTGCTTCTATCTTACCACCACGTATTTTGCTAACAAATCCTTTTGTTAACAACAAAGTAACAAAACTAACTCCAACAAATATTGCAATCTGCCAACTAACAGATTCTACCCAAAAACTTAGAATAAAAGCTGCTAAAGAACCAATGGCAAACCAAATCGATACCAAATTAACAGTCATCAACTCTAATATTACCAAAACAATAAATATAATCATCCATGTTAAACTCATAAACTTCACTTCCTAATAACATTGTACTATAAAACATCTACTTTTACTACAGAAAAATAAAAGAATACAATCTCCCCCTTTATATATATTCATAACATATTTTTCTTTTTTAAAAGCCAAGCTACCAATAAAGATAAAATAACAGAAACCATTACCAAAATGAAAAAAGCATAAGGAAACTCTCCAAAACTACCCAAAGGAACATTCATTCCCATAAAAGAAGCCACCATAGTGGGAATAGAAAAAACAATCGTAATCCCAGCTAAAAACTTCATCATATTATTCAAATTATTAGAAATAATAGTAGCAAAAGAATCGGTCATACTACCTAAAATTTCACGATATAAATTTGCCATTTCAATACATTGTTTATTTTCAATAATAGCATCTTCTAATAACTCCATGTCCTCTTCATAAAAATCAATAATGTTCCCTTTTAATATTTTTTCTAAAACAATTTCATTCGATTTTAAAGATGTAGTGATATAAACTAAGCTCTTTTCAATACTCAATAAATTGATCAAATCTCTATTGTTCGTAGCTTTTAGCATCTTTTTCTCGACTCTCTCTATCTCTCGATTAATATTTTTTAAGTATCTTAAATATAAAGTAGCAGTGCGATACAAAATCTGAATAGAAAATCTACTTTTCTTTTGCGTAAAAAATTCTTTTACCTTCCCCATTTTAAAATCTTTTAACACTTCATTTTCTTCTAAAGAAATTGTCACTATATAGTCATCTTGAATAAAAAGAATAGCCAAAGGTATCGTAGAGATTACTTGTTTCTTTTCTTTAATAGGTACATCCACAAAAATCATTTTAATCTGGTTCTCAAGATCCATATCAATTCTAGGCTGTTCTTCATCATCTAATATATAAGAAATAAAACTAGTATCCACTTTTAAGGATTCTGTCAAAAGTTTAATGTCTTGATCGTTCGGCTTAATCAAATCGATCCAGCAACCTTTACGAATAGATGTAATCTGATTTAATTCTAAATTTTTCATATTGGTATTAAAAATTTTCATCATAATATATCCCTCTTCTAAAACATTATATACTAAAAAATGTAAAGCGATAAGTAAAATGGTAATGGATTCCATAAAAATGATTGAAACCAAAAATAAATTGCGATAATCTTAAACTAAGGAGGCATGATATGGAAAGAAAGATAAGAGTAGTACAGTATGGCTGTGGAAAAATGGCTAAATACACAATGAGATATTGTGAAGAAAAAGGTGCAGTAGTAATAGGAGCTATCGATATAAATCCAGATATCATTGATCACGATATTGGAGAAATTATTGGAGATGGAAAGAATAGAGGGGTTCTAATTTCGTCAAAAGAGGATGCCAAAGAAGTATTATCCTCTTTAAAACCGGATATATGTATTATTACTACAATGAGTCTTTTAAAGGATTGTAGTGAAGCTCTTATACTATGTGCATCTCTTGGTATCAATGCAATTACGACCTGTGAAGAAGCATTCTTTGCTTCTAATTCTAATCCAAACCTGTATAAAAAAATCGATGAGTTAGCAAAAGAAAATAATTGTACCATTGCAGGAAGTGGATACCAAGATATTTATTGGGGTGAACTTATCAGTGCCCTAGCTGCTTCTACCCATCACATCACGAAGATTCAAGGCGAATCTTGGTATAATGTAGAAGATTATGGAATTGCTCTTGCAAAAGCTCACGGTGCCGGCTTAACTTTAGACGAGTTTGAAAAAGAAGTAGCAGTAGCAGATAATATTAGTTTGGAAGAAAGACAGAAAATAATAGATAGCGGTGAATATCAACCCAGTTATATGTGGAATGTAAACGGTTGGTTAGCATCCAAATTAGGACTAACAATCACAACACAAACTCAAAAATGTATTCCGGAAACTTATGAGGAAGATATCCATTCTACCACTTTAGGGATGACAATTCAAAAAGGAATGGCAACTGGTATGAGTGCAGTAGTTACCAGTGAAACCAAAGAAGGAATCATCCTAGAGACAAAATGTGT
This sequence comes from uncultured Bacilli bacterium, assembly GCA_944350415.1. Lineage (GTDB taxonomy): Bacteria > Bacillota_I > Bacilli_A > RF39 > UBA660 > Alloscybalousia. The sequence continues at coordinate 7,262 of CALVOY010000042.1, forward strand.
TGGTAAAGTTTATGCACCAAGCGAGTTTGACAAAAATGAATGGACAGTAATCGGAGAACCGAATACCACATTGGTAATCAATAGACCTTCTACTGTAGAACTAACCTGTGCAACCGTAGTAAATAGAATTCCAGACATTATCAATGCACAACCAGGATTTATTTCTACTGATAAAATGGATGAACTAGCATATCGTACAAAGTCATTAAATAAATATATAAAGGTAGAACCATAATATAAAAATAAAAAAAGCTTACAACTTCATAGTCTATGTAAGTTTTTTTTATTCACAAAATGATAAGCATCATAATAATGCCACAAGCAATGAATACAAGTATAAAATCTTATACAAATATCTTAACATCGGCATGATTATCCTTGGTATAAACCGTTAATTGTTCCTTATTGTCGCAGATTACCAATAATAATTCGCTAACATCTTTATATCCCATTTTAGCCAAACGGGATTCTACCCATTGAATATCTTTTCCTATTTGTTTAATATTATTTTCCATCAAATGGCCATCAATGACCAAGTTACTACACAAACCATTTTCAGCTACCTTTAATTTCATATCACTAGGAGTAACAGGAACATATTTAGCCTTTGCTAAAAAACTAACCTTTCCACTAGGTTCTAGTATACAATAATGAATTTGACTCAAATCATAATAACCATTTTCACGAGCAATCTGTAATAAATCATTAATATCCAGTCTACTCTTCTTTAAATTCTGATAGTGAATCTTTCCGTCATTAATGATAACAGAAGGAGTACCAGTGAAAAATCTTCTTAAAATAATACTTTTGGTAGTCAAATAAGAAATGAAAGCAGCGATAGATCCATAAACGATAATACAAAAAATTCCATCCCAATAATTAATAGAATCATCTACCGATAAACTTGCTGCAATAGAACCAATACTAATTCCAATAATATAATCAAACATATTCAATTGACTAATCTGTTTTTTCCCCATTAATTCCGTAATTAAGAATAAAACTACAATCGATAATACACTGCGAAATAAAATATCTAATAAAGAATTCATATTAGCATCACCAATAATAGTATGCAATATTTTTTTTATTTCATACGAAAAAGAGAAAGTGTCTAAATATCATTTAATACTATAAATTCATATTCTCAAAATTAGGATGCTTAGGAAGTCCCGGCATTGTAATGATTTGATTCAAAAGCACTACAATCATTTCGCTACCTGTTTGAATAATGATATCTCTTACATGAATGGTATAGTCCCTAGGATAGCCTAACATGGATGGATCATCTCCAATCGAATATTGAGTTTTCGCAACACATATTGGATAATGGTCAAGGCCAAGCTTTTGAACTTGTTCTAATTTTTGCTTAGCTATCTCACTATATTCTATGTGACTAGCATGATACACTTTATCCGCTAACATTTTCATTTTATTGGAAATCGATAAATCATTAGGATATAAAAGCTGGAAATTATTAGGAGTTTTATCTATTGTAGCTAAAATTTCTTGTGCCAAATCAATACTTCCATCACTACCACTATTATAAGAATCCGTAACAACACACTTTACATTTCTATTCATACAGTAATCTACTATTTCCTGAATATCTTCCTCTTTATCTTCTGAAAATCTGTTCAATGCAACACAAAATGGAACTTGATATTGATTCAAATGATCAATATGAGCATCTAAATTATCGATGCCACTATGTCTAAGAGCACGAACGGTAGCTACTAAAACAATATAATTAGGAGTCAAATTTGCTTTACGACATAAAATATTCATAAATTTTTCACAACCCAAATCACTACCAAAGCCAGCTTCTGTAATCACATAGTCAGCTAAATTCATTCCAAGTTTTAAACTAGTAACACTACAACATCCATGCGCAATATTGGCAAAAGGTCCCCCATGAACCAAAACCGGATTTTCTTCTAAGGTTTGGACAAGATTAGGAAAAAAAGCTTTCTTAAGTAATAGAAACATCGCTCCATCTACTTTTAAATCTTTTGCATAAACAGGATTTCCAGTATGATTATAAGCAACCAAAATATTTCCTAACCTTCTTCTTAAATCAGAAAAATCACTCGCCAAACAAAAGATAGCCATAATTTCACTAGCAGCTGTAATATTAAATTGATTTCTTAAGCTACGATCATTCACATCTAGACATCTTTTAAAGCAAATACTAGCTTCATCTATATCTAACTCATTTCCCTGATAAATATGATTATCAATGGCAGCAGCAAGTAAATTATTAGCTGCTGTTATAGCATGAAAGTCCCCTGTAAAATGAAGATTGATATCTTCTTCTGGAATAATAGTTGCTTTCCCACCACCACAGGCACCACCTTTCATGCCAAAAACAGGACCTAATGATGGTTCACGAAGACAAACAATCGATTTTTTATTTAGTTTACATAAAGCATCAGAAAGTCCAATACTAACAGTTGTTTTCCCTTCACCATAAGGAGTAGGATTAATAGCTGTCACTAAAATCAATTTAGAATGGCTATTAGGAATGCCTTCTGTTAAAACTTTTGCCTTATCATTCCCATATAGTTCCAAGTCATCCCTAGTCAATCCTAACTTACTACTAACTTCCATAATATTCCTCATGATATCACCTCTTCTTCATAATATGTCAATATATATCCGTATTATATCATAGAATAAAAGATAACTAAATATTAGTTACCTTTCTTCGCAATATCAAAATGATTATCTTTATAATCGATTACCAATGTCATACCAAATTCAACTTCATTATTAATTAGTACTTTCGCTAAATTAGTCTCTACTGTACGACTAAGAAGTCTCTTTAATGGTCTAGCACCATATGTAATGTCATAACCATTTTCTATTAAATAATCTTTGGCATTATCGGTTAATTCAATATGAATATTATCTTCTTTCAATCTATCTTCCATCTCATGAATTAGTTTATCTAGTATCTGACGAATAGAATCCTTAGTTAATGGATTGAATACAATAATTTCATCGATACGATTAATAAATTCTGGTCTAAAATAATGTTTTACATCTTCCATAACTTGATCGGTATTTCCATCTAAAATATGTTCACTACCTAGGTTAGATGTCATGATAATAATCGTATTTTTAAAATCCACTGTACGACCATTGGAATCCGTTACTCGTCCATCATCCAGTATCTGCAAAAGTAAGTTCAATACTTCTGGATGAGCTTTTTCAATTTCATCAAATAAAACAATACTATAAGGATTGCGTCTAACCGCTTCTGTTAATTGCCCTCCTTCCTCATATCCAACATAACCAGGAGGACTACCAATCAAACGAGATACACTAAATTTCTCCATATATTCGCTCATATCAATACGAATCATATGTTTTTCATCATCAAACAATTCATAGGCTAATGTTCTAGCAATCTCAGTTTTACCAACACCAGTAGGTCCTAAGAAAATAAAGGATCCAATAGGTCGATTAGGATCTTTGATCCCACTACGACTTCTAATAATAGCATCACTAACTAGCTTAATAGCCTCATCTTGACCAATGACCCTTTTCTTCATATTATCTTCCAAAGATAATAATTTTTCTTTTTCGCCACTAACCAATTTACTAACAGGAATATTTGTCCATTTAGAAATTACTGAAGCGATATCCTCACTGGTTACCGTATCACTTAATATTTTGTTTTTCTCCAAATTGTTTAAGTTAGCTAGTTCTTTCTCTAAAGCAGGAATATCTCCATGTCTTAATTTGGCTGCTTTCTCTAAATCATAATCATTTTCTGCCTGCTCTAAATCAAACTTAGCTTTTTCAATTTCCTTTTTCTTAGCCTTAATTTCATCATTAATAGATTTCTCTTGATCCCAAGCTTCTCTTAACTCTTTTTCTTGGGCCTGTAAGTTGGCTAAAGTTTCATCAATCGACTCTACTCGTTTTTTAGAAAGTTCATCTTTTTCTTTTTTAATAGCCTCTCTTTCGATTTGAAGCCTCATGATTTCACGAGTTAAAGTATCCAAACTAGTTGGTACACTATCCATTTGTACACGAATCGTTGCACAAGCCTCATCTACTAAATCGATTGCCTTATCTGGCAAAAAGCGATCTGTAATATAGCGATTAGATAAAGTAGCTGCTGTAATTAAAGCTTTATCTTGAATCGAAACACCATGATGGATTTCAAATCTTTCTTTTAAACCTCTCAAAATCGTAATAGTATCCTCTACTGTTGGAGGAGCTACCAAAATTTTCTGAAATCTTCTTTCTAAGGCTCCATCTTTTTCAATATATTTATGATACTCATTTAATGTAGTTGCACCAATTACATGGATTTCTCCACGAGCAAGCATTGGTTTCAAAATATTAGAAGTATCCATAGCTCCCTCTGCACCAGTACCAACAATCGTATGAATTTCGTCGATGAACATGATAATCTGCCCTTCTGATTTCTTGACTTCATTTAAAACATTTTTAAGTCTCTCCTCAAACTCACCACGATACTTAGCTCCTGCAACTAAACTAGCCATATCTAGTTCCCATATCGTTTTATCCTTTAAACTGCTAGGAACATCTCCTCTAATAATCCTCAAAGCAAGTCCTTCCACAATCGCTGTTTTGCCAACCCCAGGTTCTCCAATTAATACCGGATTATTCTTGGTTTTACGAGATAAAATTCTAGTGATACTACGAATTTCTTCATCCCTACCAATAACCGGATCAATCTTTCCCTTCTTAGCATCATCAATGATATTACGACCATATTTTTCTAAAACATTTTCTTCTTGTTGTTCCATATTTGGGTACATATTTATCACCTCACAGTATCATTATATATCAAAAATTAGCACCTGTCAATATAGAGTGCTAATTTCGACAAAAAAAGAAAAAGTAAACTATTTACTTATTTCTTCTAAAGCTTTCTGCAATTGTGTATCTGTTTCATCACAAGGATTTTGATAATATTCTCCATCCATTATCACTTCTATATCTGGAGTAACCCCTACTTCATTGATCCAGTTCCCATTAGGAGTCAACCATTTCTGAATAGTGTATTTCACAGTAGCTCCACTCTCTAATTGATAAGCTTTTTGAACCGTTCCCTTTCCAAAGGAATTTACACCAACCACTGTAGCGCCATAAGATTCTTGTAAAGCCGCAGCTAATATTTCCGAAGCAGAAGCACTATTTTGATTGATTAATACACTAATATCATAATCTCTGCTAGTGTTACTATTAGCATAAACTTTCTCTATAACACCCTTAGTATCTAACTGATAAATAATTTTACTCTTATCCATAAATAAAGATGCAATATCCGTAACACTAGATAAATAACCACCAGAATTATCACGAACATCAATAATTAAACTATCGATATTTTCTCCTTCTAGCTCTAACAACTTACGCTCAAATTGTGTGCTGGTATTAGAAGCAAAAATTGTCATTTCTAAATACCCAATCTTCTGACCATTTTTCTCAAATATTTTACTATTTACAGAATCGATTTCTACTTCTTCCAAAGTCAATTCAAATGTTTTTTCTTCTCCATTTCTGTCAATAACTATAGAAACTTCTTTCACATCAGATCCCTTAATCAATGCAGAAATTTCACTAGATGTCTTACCTACAACATCCGTATCACCAATTTTAATAAATATATCCCCCGCTTGTAATCCAGCCTTAGAAGCAGGACTATTATCAAATACTTTTGAAATAGAAACCTTTCCATCCTCTTGTTGAATAATTTCTACTCCAATCCCTGTATATTTTCCCTCTACTTGCTCATTAAATTCTTCTGAAATTTCTTCATTCATATAAACAGAGTAATCATCATCTAAGTATTCAAGCATTCCATTAATTCCTGCCTCTAATAATTGATCATGATCCACTTCCTCATAATAATCTGTAATGATATTATGATAAGTTTGTATAAATTCTTCTAATTCACTTGGGATTTCACTACTAATTTGAGAATTTTTATCTCCATTAGCTATATAAGTAACAAAAGATCCAATAACAGCACCTAAAATCAAAGTAATAATCATAATGACAATAACTTCGATATAATTAAATCCTGCTTTTCTTTCCACAACTACTTCTCTAATTTCTAATTCTTTTTCTTCTAGAGAAGAAGTCTCTACTTTTTTCTCTTTTTTGGATGACCTTTTTTTAGGCTTTTTTTCCACTATATCAATATCATTTTCTTTTTTATGATCTTGGTCCTTCATTTTATGCACCTCTTCCTATCATAATTCATTCTATCATAAATTAATGAAAAATAGAATAAAATTGCCACAAAAGTATATCAAAATCTCTATACAAAAAACATTTAAAAACAAAGAATTATAGATACAAAAAAAGAATTTAGAAATCGAAAAATAATTTTTCATGTCCACTTTGAAAAAGAACTAAAAAAATAAGATATAATAATAGCAGACAATGAATAAGATAAGGAGAAGTAATACCTTATGAAAGTAATAGTAGTAGATGACATGTTAGAGTTTAATAAAAGAATGGAAAAAAATATCACTCAAGTTTTAATTGAAGAAAATCTAGATATCCAAATTATTCCATTTCTGAATTATAACAAAGAATTAAAAAAAATTATATATAATAACGAAATAAAAATTTATATATTAGATTATGACTTAGGAGAAACAGCCAGCAAAACAGGTTATGATATATCTCGTGAAATTAGAGGAATGGCCCATGATTGGTATAGTATTATTATTATTTGTTCTGTTCATAATCAAAAAGAAAATTTTATTTCTGCTCGATTAGCGATTTTAACATATTTGTCAAAATATAAAAACTTTGATTATAACCTAAGAGAAACAGTAAGAGAAGCAATCAAAATTCTAAACCAAACTAGTATCATATCTATTAATAATCGATGTAAGCTATATTACAGCGAAGTTTTATATGCTTTAAAAGAAAAATACAGTAAATATTGTATTATCAAAACTTTTGATAATGAATTTAGAGTAAGAAAAAACATTTATGAACTAGAAGCAGAACTGCATTTAAAAAAAATAAAAAGGCATTTATTAGCCAATGAAAAAAATATAGCTTCAATAGATGAGGAAGAAATTATATTTAAAAACGAAGAAAAAATAAAACTTTAAAGAGGTAAGCAGTATGACAAAAAAAGATTTTTTAATTGTAGCATTAATCATGATGATTTTTTTATTAATGATTTTAACTTTTATATTAGTAAAGAATATTTTCTAAATTTTTAAATTCTATAATATTATAAAATAATAAAAATTTATAAAAAATGTATATATTAATCCTATTTAATCATAATAAAAGTGAAAATGTGAGAAAATATGAAAAAGAAAATTTTATTATTATTGACCAGTTTTTGTTTATTCATGATTTCAGGAAGTAGGCTTTTAGAATGGCATATAGACAACAAAAAAGTAGCAGAAATAAATAAAACACTGCAAGAACAAGTAGAAAAAACAAATTCAGCATCCAATAAACAAAATACAACTCTAGTAAATCCACCTTCTAATAAAAAGGATAGCTACTGGAATTATCAAGATGTACCTTTTTTAGAAATTGATTTTCAAGAATTATTAGGGCAAAATCAAGACACCGTAGGATGGATTCAAGTAATAGGAACGGATATTGATTATCCTATTGTACAAACAACTAATAATACTTATTATTTAAATCATTCATTTGATCATACTAAAAATTCAGCTGGATGGATTTTTTCTGATTTTAGAAATAATTTAGAAAATTTAAATGCCAATACTATTGTTTATGGCCATAATAGACACGATGGAAGTATGCTAGGAACCTTAAAAAATGTATTAGAAGACTCTTGGTATCAAGATAAAAAAAATCATATTATCAAACTATCTACTCCTAAAGAAAACACAATTTGGCAAATTTTTAGTGTTTATATTATTCAAAAAGAAAGTTATTACATTACCACTCACTTTTCCAATAACACATTTTCTTCCTTTATAGATACGCTTCTTAGTAGAAGTAAATTTCAATTTGATACAGAAGTAAATACGAATGATAAAATTTTAACATTATCTACTTGCAAAAATAATTTTGGAAAAAGAATTGTGGTACATGCCAAACTTATAAAAAAAGAAACTAAAAATTAAAGTTTCTTCTTTTTAAGCAATTGCTTTCTTAAAATAAATTACGACTCCCAAAATTCCTAAAATAGTACATATATAATATGGAAAAAGAAAGTCTCCCGTAGATGGATTCTCTTGAGATTGAAATAATTCTGTAATCTCTTCTAATGATAATTCCTGATTAGAATTGATCGTTTGCTGCAGTCCATCTTTTTCTAATATCGCCGGATCGGAATTATTAGGAACCCATAGTGTAGGTCGATTACTATCTTCTGTAGTATTAACAATCTTTGCGTTATCAGAAAGTATAAGATGAGAAATGCGATCCACTCCACTACCTTGAGCTAATTCGATTCCACCAAATCCGTTTCCAGAAACATCAATCGTTCCTACAAGAGTCACTTTAGAGCCATTTACTAATAAACCCGCATTACCACCAGTCAACTTAATATTCTTAATAGTTGCTTCTGTTTGATAAACTTGTAGTAAGTAAATTCCTCCCCATACTGTATTATCTTTACTACCAGAGCTACCAAAAGTACCAACATATTTCATAGTATGTCCATTTCCATCAATCGTAACAGATCTAGTAATATTAATTTTTTCAGTAGTCTCAATATCATTTCCTAAAGTAATAGTTGTAATACTAGAATCTTGCAAAGCTTTTTTCAACTGTTCTTGATTATAAACCGTAGTAGTAAGAGCTTGTACACGAACTGCTGGTAAAATAGTGATAGCAAATGTTAATAAACATAATTTTATAAATTTTTGAAACATCTAATCCTCCTTTCTATTATTAGTGTGTTTTTTGAAAAGAAAACTATACTTGGTATTTATTGCAAAAAATAAGAGCTTTAATTTTAAAAAAATGAAACTTTCATGCTATAATAGTAGACACATTAGGGGGAATTTCTATGCATTATGATCATATAGATAAATATAATTTGAGAAATATTGGAATAACATATGTTATAGAAAAAAGAAATTTGTAAAAGATGAAAAAACAATAATATATTATGAAATTATAGATTATAATTGTGGATTTGTACTTGAGTACAGAAATGGTGATTTACTTTTCACCTGTTTATCTAAAAAAGTTCTTGCTCGCTTGTTTTATGAATCAATTCATTATATAATTCTAACAGGAACATTTGATGTGAGTGTCGTCCTCCAATCTTGAGAAAGAAAGGAGGGATAGAAATGAAGAAAAGAACTTTTATAATAAAAGTCCTTCGTCTTATTGCTATCATTTTATTACTCCTTACCTTATTGGTAATAGCAATAAAAATATGACACTCT
>CALVOY010000043.1 GCA_944350415.1 uncultured Bacilli bacterium
TAACCTCCTAATAAGCACCATCATAAAATATTATATATTTTTACCATCTAAATGCAACTATTTGATTTGTACAGGTAAATGCAACATTTACACATTTTCAAGGTTGCATTTACTTTTACAAGTGAGCCTGTTAACGAAAGTTAATGGTTTTTTTTGGAAAAATTTGATTTTTTAAACTTTTTATGCTATAATATGCGAGATAAAAAAGAGGGGGAATGATTATGAAAAAAGTTGTGAAGAAAAAGAATGTGATACGATTTTATTGTAATATGTTTTATTTTTATATGATATTTTCTATTTTTAGTACTCCTTATCATGCTTCTTTTAATGAGTCTCCAAAAGTTTCTTTATCTTCTATTGAGGATCAACATTCTGTTAAGTCGATTATAAAATTACCTGATATTGATTTCAAAATAGATGATTATATACCTGTTACAGATAATATTACAACTTCATCTGTTTCAGATTTGGAATATGCAAATAGTTATTCTGGAATGAATTTGGACTATGAATTAGAAGATGGAATTAAAGAGTTAGCTGAGCAATACGAAGTACCATACCAAATTGTGCTTACGATTGGAGAACAAGAATCTCGCGGAAGCTGGAATAATAACGGAGTAATTTCACCTACTAATGATTATGGAGAGTTTCAAATTAATGAATGTAATTTATCTTATATTGAAGAAAATCTTGGTTATACAAAAGAAGAAATTAGATATGATTCATTAAAAAATGCTGAAGCATGTGTGTTTTTACTAAAAGATATTTTGAGTAGAGATGATGTTAATTCGCTAGAAGATGTTTTTGGTATGTACAATGGTTGGATCAATTGGCAAAATAAACCCATTTCAGTAAGCTATGTCGATGGTTGTCTTGATATTATGGATCAATATTTTTCTGATTATCATTACCCAGAAGAATATACTCTTACTAAACGATAAAAGGAATGGTCATAAAAAAATTTGCATATATAATCTTATGATGTAGATTCCTTAGAAGTTTATTAAGCTTCATTTTTCATTATGTAATTATTTAGAGAAGTTAGAATATAATTTTCTCTTTTTGTTTTATTTTTTTAGGTTTTACTGTATAATCTTACTAGGAAGTGAAATTATGGACGGAAAAGAATTAAAAGAAATTACAAGTCGTGATATTGATTTTGCACAGTGGTATACCGATATCTGTAAAAAGGCAGAGTTAATTGATTATTCTAGTGTAAAAGGTTGCATGATTATTAGACCTTATGGGTATGCCATTTGGGAAAATATTCAGAAAGAATTGGATAAAAGATTTAAAGAAACGGGACATCAAAATGTTTATATGCCAATATTTATTCCGGAATCATTATTGCAAAAGGAAAAAGATCATGTAGAAGGTTTTGCTCCAGAAGTGGCTTGGGTTACTCATGGCGGTAGTGAAGAGTTAACTGAGCGACTTTGTGTAAGACCTACCAGTGAAACCTTATTCTGTGAACACTATGCTAATATTGTAAAAAGTTATCGTGATTTACCAAAGCTTTATAATCAATGGTGTAGTGTTGTTCGTTGGGAAAAAACAACACGTCCTTTTTTAAGAAGCCGAGAATATTTGTGGCAAGAAGGACATACTATTCATGCTACTAGCGAAGAAGCAAAAGAAGAGACATTAAAAATGCTTAATATTTACGCGGATTTTTGTGAGGAAGTTTTAGCAATTCCTGTTATTAAGGGAGAAAAAACAGAAAAAGAGCGTTTCGCTGGGGCTGAAGCTACTTATACAATAGAAGCCTTGATGTACAATGGTATTGCTTTACAGTCTGGAACTAGTCATTATTTTGGAGATGGGTTTGCTCGTGCTTTTAATATGAAATTTATGGATCGTGATAATCAAGAAAAATATGTATATCAAACTTCTTGGGGAGTTAGTACTAGAATTATTGGAGCATTGATTATGACACATAGTGATGATCATGGGTTGGTACTTCCACCTAATATTGCACCAACGAAAGTTACCATTATTCCAATTGGTAAAAATAATACGGAAGTATTAGATAGAAGTTATGATATTGCTAAAACATTAAAATTAGAAGGAATTACATGTAATATTGATGATAGTGAAAAGTCTCCTGGTTTTCGATTTGCAGAAGCCGAAATGCGTGGCATTCCTGTTCGTATTGAAATTGGGCCTAGAGATTTAGAGGATAATAAATGTATTTTAGTAAGACGCGACACTTTGGAAAAGATAGAAGTTTCTTTAGATAATGTTGTAGAAGAAGTAATTAAATTATTATTGGAAATTCAAAATAGTATGTATTTAAGAGCTAAAATAAGAAGAGATGATATGACAAAGTCTGTTTTGACTTTAGCGGAAATGAAAGCATTATCCGAAAAAGAAAATGGCTTTATCAAAGCTTACTGGTGTGGTGATAGGGCTTGCGAGGATCAAATTAAGGAAGAAACCGGAATTACATCACGTTGTATCCCATTTAATGGTGATGATCAAGATGGAAAATGCTTAGTTTGTGGTAAAGACGCAAAACATCTAGTATATTGGGGAAAACAATATTAAGAAAACTGATAAGTACTTTATAGTATTTATCGTTTTTTTTATTTTGAATTTTTTACATATCTTTATATTTTTCGACAAAATTTTTCTTCTAAAGCGCTTATGATTATATTGGTGATCATATGAAAATAAATGTAATCGTTCCAGTTCTTTGTGCTATTCTTTTAGGTTATTTATGTGCTTCTTTTATCTTTAATCAATATGGGGTTAGTAGTTTTGCTTTTCATGAGACAGCTAATGTTTATTTTTTGCAGTGTGGGGCTTATACCACTCAGGAAGCTAGTCAAACGGAGATCAAGGGGATTTCTGATAAGATAACGGTTAAAGAGGGAGAAAAATACTATTCTTATATTGGGATGACAGCTGATAAAAATATTGCTGAATCTATTCAAAAATTGTATCAAGAAAATGGTGTTGATATTTATATTAAAGATTACTATATTGAAAATGAAGATTTTGTGAATCAGGTCAAACAGTATGATGTTTTATTAGAAAGCAGTGATACTTTAGAAGAAGTAAACTCTGTTTTAGAGACGGTATTGGCCACTTATGATGAAACAGTATTGAATTCCTAAGTACTTTTCTCATTTTTTTAAATAATATAACTGGGTGATAACAATGCGAGTAAAAGACTTGCCTTTATCAGAAAGGCCTCGTGAGAGATTGCAAAAAGTAGGTGTAGAAAATCTTTCTAATGAAGAATTGATTGCGATTATTTTAAAAAGTGGGAATAGAAAGAAGTCAGTAAAAGAGCTTAGTGCGGAAATTCTCAAAGAAGCTGGGGAAATCAAAAATTTAAAAAATATTACGAAAGAAACCTTACAAAAAATAGATGGTATTGGGATAGCGCAAGCTCTTACTATTTTAAGTGTAATAGAACTAGGAAAAAGAATCTTTATAGATTTTAGTTTTGAATCTAAAATAATTCTTAATTCTTCTCAAAGTATATATCAATATATGAAATATCAGTTATGGGATAAAAAACAAGAATATTTTTATTGTCTATATGTTAATCAGAAGAAAGAATTAATAGAAAGGAAATTATTGTTTATGGGAACTGTAAATCGTAGTATTGTTCATCCGCGAGAGGTTTTTAAAAATGCTTATTTATGTAGTGCTTCTGGTATTATTTGTATTCATAATCATCCTAGTGGAGATATTCATCCTAGTAAGGAAGATATTCGTCTTACCAATTCGTTGGTAGAACTGGGAAGAATGAATGGAATTCCAATTATTGACCATATTATTATAGGAAATGATTATTACTATAGTTTTTATGAAGAAGGAGAGATCGTTAATTTATAAGTGGAGGATTTATGTATCGTAAAAAAAATCATAAGAAAACAAAAATTTTGATACTATCTATTCTATGCTTTTCTATTTTGATAGGACTTTCTATATTTTTTAGTCAAGAACGCAATTATTCTAAAGTGGAAAAAGTAATTCGAGATATGGGAGTACACTTAAAAAGCTTTTTTTTACCTAAACCAGAACCCTATAGTCCGTATTTGTTAGAGGGTATTCAACAACAACTAGAGGAAGAAAATATGGAATTAAAGAAAATGCTAGAATTAAATAGTGAAAAGTATCAGTTCATTCATGCTACTGTAATTTCTCGAGATTTAGATTGGTATCAAGAAATTACGATTGATAAAGGTGAAAAAGATGGGATTCAGTTAGATATGGCTGTTATTTCTAATCAAGGATTAATTGGAAGGGTTAGTAAAACTGCTTATTCTTCTAGTGTTGTGAAGCTATTAACAGCTAGTTCTGATGATATGAAAATTGCTGTTGATATTCAAAGTGGTGAAGAAAAAATTCATGGGATTATAGATGATTATTTAGAAGAGGAGGATGTTATTCAAGTAAATAATATTTCTAAAAATAAAGAAATCAAACTAGATGATAAAGTATATACAAATGGATTAGGGGGAATTTATCCATCAGGTATTTATATTGGAAAGGTAGTAGATATTGCTTACGACTCTTTAGGGTTAAATAAAATCGTAAAAGTAAAGCCAGACTCTTCTTATGATATTTTACGATATGTTACTGTGATAGGGAGGGAAGAAGAATGATACTTTATCTTTTTCTGTCTTTTTTAGTTGATTTTTGGTTAGAATATTATTTACCTTTTTTACCTGATTTTTTCATATTTTTACAGCCTATGCTTTTTGTTACTACGGTTCTTTCTTTTCTTATATTGCAATCTAAAAATAAGAAAATATTAAAAATATTATTTGTTAGTATTTTGATTTATGATTTATTATTTAGTAGAATCTATTTTTTAAGATTTATTATCTTCTTGTTTTTATATAAGATGATATCTTATTTAAAACAGCATTGGAATTTTTCTTTTTTTTCTTATATAATGCTAATTATTTTGGGTTTGATCAGCTATCTATTTCTTCAATATATCCTACTACTTGGAATAGGAATCATTGATTATCCAATCTCGTTTTTATTTAGAGTAGTCTTTCATTCTCTTCTTTTAAATGTAATATATGGTATGATTTTGTATTCTTTTTTAGGTATAAAGAAAAGAAAAGCGTAATAAGAATTATTAGGTGAAGAAATGATGGATGAATATAAGTCACTTCAAAAATATTTCAATAAGACAAAGAAACAACAACCAAAGAAAAATCCCTTTTTCAGTATGATATTAAATCACATTTTGATTTCAGGAGTCTTACTATTAGTGTGTTTATGTGTTATGAAAATAGAACCTGATTTTAAAACTTGGATTGATAAACAGGTATATCATACCAACTTTTCTTTTGCCAAAATCAATGAAACTTATGAGAAATATTTTGGTAGTATTTTCCCTTTACCTACGATCGATACAGATGGAACCAAACCTGTTTTTGATGAAAAGCTGGTTTATCAATCAAAAGAGCCTTATAAAGAAGGGGTGAAACTAGTTGTTAGTCAAAATTATTTAGTTCCAGTATTAGAAAGTGGGATTGTAGTATTTATTGGCAATAAAGATAACTATGGGAAAACTATCATTGTTCAGCAAGTAAATGGAATTGATTTATGGTATGTAGGGGTAGAAAATAATAATTTGAAAATTTATGATTATATAGAAAAAGGTAGTTTACTTGGTGAAGCTATCAGCAATGAAATGTATTTATTCTATCAAAAAGCAGGAGAGTTTTTAAATTATCAAGACTATTTGGAATAAAGTTTATTTTCATCCGTTATTTTATGCTGTCTGTTTCCTTTGTTTTTTTACTGGACATTTTAGGAATTTATTTTATTTTACACTTCTTATTTTTGTTCACGAATGTGGACATTTCATAACAGGAAAAATATTAGGATTTCAAGTGAAACGAATTGAAATATATCCGTATGGTGGTTGTAGTAAATTAGAGTATGATATCAATGTTTATTTATGGAAAGAGTTGTTGGTTTTGATAATGGGTCCTGTTACCCAAATTGTTTTTGTTTTTTTAATTGGTTATTTTCATTTCCAAGTGGAAAATTATTTTTATACTTATCACTTTTTTATTTTAAGTTTTAATTTGCTACCTATTTATCCTTTAGATGGAGGAAGATTACTTCATTTAATACTAGCATATTTTTGTTCTTTTTATCAGAGTTTAAAGTATGTTTTTTATTTTAGTATTTTTGCTTATTTTTGCATTCTTTTTTATATTATATTATTTGAAAGAAACCTAATGTTTGTTTTGATCATATCTTTGCTTGGCTTTAAGGTATATAAAGAGGTTAAACAAGTAGATTATTATTTTCAAAAGTTTTTAATGGAACGATATTTACATAATTATTCTTTTTCAAAGATAAAAAAAGTTACAGAAGTTCAACAAATGAGAAGAGACTATTATCATTATTTTATTGATCAGGGAAATATTGTTTCAGAAACAGAACGATTATCCTACTATTTTTCCTGAAATCTCTTTTTTCATGGAAAAATGTCTTTTCTACCATTCTGATTCTATTGATTATTTGGAATCTAGGTTTTATATGATATAATCGAAAAGGAATGGATGGATTTTCATGGATAAAATAGTAACTTCTTTAATAGAATGGTATTATCAAAATAAAAGAATGCTTCCTTGGAGGATGGATAGAGATCCTTATCATGTGTGGGTATCTGAAATCATGCTTCAACAAACTAGGATTGAAGCTGTTATTGGATATTATGATCGATTTATGAAAGAGCTTCCTACTATCCAAGATTTAGCTTCTTGTCCACAGGATAGGTTATTAAAATTATGGGAAGGATTAGGGTATTACAATCGTGTTAGAAATCTCCAAAAAGCTGCTCAAATGATTGTGGAAGAATATCATAATCAGTTTCCTAGCACTTATTCACAGATTCTTTCTTTACCAGGAATTGGTGAGTATACAGCTAGTGCTATTTCTTCTATTTGTTTTTCTTTAAAAGAAGCGACAGTGGATGGTAATGTCTTAAGAGTTTATATGAGGGTAAATAACTGTTATGATAATATAGATGATATCAAAGTCAGAAAAAGGGTAAGAAAAGACTTGATTCCAATTATGCCAGAAGATGCGGGTGGTTTTAATGAGGCTTTGATGGAGCTTGGTGAAACCATATGTATTCCTAATGGGGTTCCAAAATGTGGAGAGTGTCCTATTCAAAAATTTTGTAAGGCTTATGCTCATAATACTATTTTAGATCTTCCTATTAGAAATCCTAAAAAAGAGAAAAAAATAGAAGATTATACTGTTTTTCTATTGGTATCTCAAAATATGGTAGCTATAGAAAAGAGACAGAGTAAAGGATTGCTTCACAATATGTGGCAATTTCCTAATGTCGAAAAAGGGATGACTTTATCGCAAGTTCAAGCCTATTTAGAAGAAAGAAAGATCCCTTTTTCTGATGTAGAGAAAGCGAATTTTTACACACACATTTTTACTCATAAAAAATGGAATATGCAAGCTTATTTTGTGGTATTAAAAGAGAAAATGGAATTTGAAGATGCTACCTGGGTATCTTTCCATGATTTAGAAAATACTTATGCCATACCTACTGCATTTCAACCATTTAAAAATTATTTAAAAGAAAGGATCCAACAAAATGATGAAACATAGTGCTGGAGTTTTAGTATACAAGATAGAAAACAACCAATTAAAAGTATTATTGTGTCATATGGGTGGACCTTATTGGCAAAATGTAGATATTGGTGCTTGGTCTATTCCTAAAGGAGAATTTCAAAAAGAAAAAGCGATAACTGCTGCTACTGGTGAATTTCAAGAAGAAACAGGATTCAACATAGATCAAAAAGATTTAAAATTCTTAGGTAGTAAAAAGCAGTCTAACAACAAACTAGTTACCATTTTTTCTACTAATCATGACTTTGATGTTAGTAAAGCCAAAAGTAATACTTTTATCAAGGAATGGCCTAAAGGAAGTGGGAATATGAGAGAATTTCCAGAAATGGATAAAGCAGAGTGGCTCGATATAGAAGAAGCTAAGAAGAAAATATTAAAAGGACAAGTTTTCTTTTTAGAGAGATTAGAGCGAGAGTTTAACCATTGATACTAGTCTTTCGCTCTTATTCATGCTATGATATTGATAAGTAAAGAATGGATATTCATTATTTTGTGCATAGCATTGGGGGAGATATTATGAAAGATCATGATAAAACTTTCGAAACAGAAGTAAAAGTTACCTATCAAGAATATAAAAAAATTCAACTTTATTTTCCATATTCTTTCTGGAAAAAATACATTATTACGATCACAATTATTTTTTGTATTTCTTTGTTTGCACTTGTATCAACGGAACCAGTTACTATTTCTGAATTATTATTGACTAATCTTCTATTTATGGTAATTGTTTTCTTATTGTTTAAAGGAATTTCGTTATTCGTTCGAAAGTTAATTTACAAGAAAAAATTAAATAAAAATATAGACAATATTCATTATAAGCTTATCTTTTATCGTGATTATTTTAAAAAGAAGAGTGAAAGCTTAACACAGAAGATTGAATACTCAAATATTTGGAAAATCAAAGAAATCGATAATCATATTTATATATTACTAGATCGCAAAAACATTATCCCTATTTTAAAAGAAAATTGTAGTAATGAATTTATCGAATTTTTAAAAGAATCTAAAACATTATGTTCTAAGGGAAGTAGTAAGATAGAAAATTTAAATGAATATATAGAGCCTTCTAAGAAATATTCTAAAATGAGATTTTTCTTAATTATATTATTTATATTAACTATTCTTTCTATTTGGTTAGGAACTTTTATTACGATTTTTTTAACTTCTATTAATTATCCAGGATTTCTTATTGAGTATTTTCCAAGTATAAAAGTTAATATATTTAATTTTTATATTGAGGTATCTAGTGCTTTAATGATTTCTTATTTATGGGGTTTTCTTTTAATTTTACCTATTCCTATTTTATCTATCGTTTTAGGAATTATCTACCGTAAAAAAGGGTTAAAATGTTTAAAAAATATAGTGGCGGGGTGTATTGTTGGAATAGTATCGCTTATTATAGGTTTTGTTCCAGCTATTACTGGAATTAGAATAGAACATAGTTATGAAGAGGCTTATTCTTATCAAGAATTTATAGGGGTAGATATCCCAATAGAAGGTAGATTTTTTGAGCTAGAAATAGCTAACTCTGATGTTTTATTTATGAATTATTTCTTGTGGGAAGATACTTTGGAAACTAGAACCTTTTATCAAAATATAAAGACTCATGAATATTGGATTTCCGATCTCGAAATTAGTGATCATTTAGCAGCTTTTATTCCTTTTGTTTGTAAATCTACTCAGGAAGAATGTTATTATTCCGTTTATATTCCAGAGATGGATGTATATAATGAAATCCCAAATGAAGTAGGAGAATATCATATTTATAGTATGATGTATGATCCGGATCTTCTATCTCTTAAAATGATGGAATATATCTATCAAAAGACTAACTAGTTTAAGTGGGGCTTTATATATGAAGATAATATCATGGAATGTAGCTGGTTTTAGAGCTTGTTTAAAGAAAGGTTTTCGTGAGTTTTTTGAAGAAGTGGATGCCGATGTTGTTTGCCTTCAAGAAGTTAAAGCTACTTTAGATCAATATGATTTTCATCCTCCTACCTATTTTGAATATTTATATTCTGCCGAAAGAAAAGGGTATTCTGGAACTTTGGTTTATAGTAAAATAGAACCGATATCTGTAACTTATGGTATAGGAGTACATAAATTTGATGTGGAAGGAAGAAGTATTACCTTAGAATTTCCAAATTTTTATTTAGTGAATCTATATGTTCCTAATGTGAAAAGAACCCTAGAAAGAATGGATGAGCGGATGGAATGGGAAGTGGAAGTTAGAAAATATTTGAAAAAGTTAGATAGCTTAAAACCAGTAGTTATTTGTGGGGATTTTAATGTTGCTCATACCGAACTAGATATTAAAAATGCGAAGCGAAATATTGGAAATGCTGGTTTTACAGACGAAGAAAGAGATAAATTTACAGAACTACTAGCAAGTGGTTTTATAGATACTTATCGTTATTATCATCCTGATGAAAAAGATCACTATACTTGGTGGAGTTATATGAAAGATGTTCGAGCTAGAAATATTGGATGGAGAATTGATTATTTTCTAGTTTCTAAGAGATGGATTCATCAGGTAACCAATACTATGATTTATTCCGATATTTATGGTAGTGATCATTGTCCGATTGGAATCGAAATAGAATGATAAGGAAAGGTGATTTTGTATGCAATATCCTAAGTTTCTAAATAAAGGGGATACTATTGGAGTAACGGCTCCCTCAGATGGAGTATCCGATGCTATCAAACAGTGGAGCTTAGATCATGCTATCTTAAACTTACAAAATTTAGGTTATAAAGTAATAGAAACGGAGCATGTTAGATATAGTAGGGAAGGAAAAAAGTTGTGATAGCCAAACACAAGCCAAAGAATTAGAAACATTATTTTTAAATCCAAATGTTCGTGTTGTTTTTTGTGTTAGCGGTGGTGATTTTTTATTAGAAATGCTATCTTGTTTAGACTATTCTATTATTCAAGAAAATCCAAAATGGCTACAAGGATATTCAGATCCTACTGGTTTACTATTTACGATTACTACAGGATTCGATATTGCTACTATTTATGGTAATAATTTTAAAACTTTTGGAATGAATCCATGGCATGAGTCTTTAGATACTAATATGGAAATCTTAACAGGAAATCTGAAAATACAGAATAGTTTTTCTTTTTATGAGAGTGAAAGACAAAACTTGATAACAGGTTTAGAACCTTATCATTTGGACACTCCTGTCAAGTGGAAGAATTTATGGAATCAAGATACCATAACCATTCGAGGAAGAATCATTGGCGGTTGTATAGATGTATTAGTTTCCTTAGTTGGAACTAGATTTGACTGTGTGAAGGATTTTGTTCAAAAGTATCAAGAAGATGGGATTGTCTGGTATTTTGATAATGCTGAACTTACTAGTGAACAACTCATTCGTGCTTTATGGCAAATAAAAGAAGTTGGGTGGTTTCATTACACTAAAGGGATTCTATTTGGAAGAAGTATGGTAGAATCTAGTTATTATGATATTTCATTTGAGAATGCTTTGAAGAAAGCTTTGAAAGATTTGAAAGTGCCCGTGTTATGGGATTTAGATTTTGGTCATGTTTCCCCAAGAATGACTATTATCAATGGTGCTATTACGGAGATTCATTATCAAAATGGAAAAGGAAGTATTTCTTTTTCTTTAGAATAAAGAGGATAGGAGAGATGGAATATGAAAAGAAAACCTATAATTGGAATTGTTGGTAGAAGTTTTGAAGAAGAACAGGATTCTATTATTAAATTAAATGAGGATTATCGTTTAGCGGTTGTACAAAGTGGGGGAGTTCCTGTTGTGATTGTACCCGATAATGATTTGAAATATGGAGAAACTTTGCCACGAGAGGCTGGACATTTAACAGAAGAACAAAAAGAAGATTTATACCAAGTTTTATCTTTATGTGATGGCTTTTTAATGCCAGGTGGTTTTCGTTGGTATGAGTTTGATGAGGTAATTTGTAAGTACGCATTAGATCATAATATCCCTATTTTAGGAATATGTCTTGGTATGCAGATATTAGGAAATGTGGATAATTTTTGTGGTACTCAAAATAGCGATAAAACGGTGAGAAATGAAACAGAGATCAATCATTGTCAGGAAGGTATCCAATATGTACATCAATGTTCTATTCATGAGGGACTTCTTCGTGATATTTTGGTAGTTGATCAACTACAGGTAAATAGTAGACATAATTATCATATTACCCAAAAAGATTATTTTCATGTGGATGCTCATTCGGAAGATGGTTTGATTGAAGCGATTCATATTCCTAATCATAAATTTGCACTAGGTGTTCAGTGGCATCCAGAAAGTATGATTTGGTATGACTCTAATATGAAAAAAATATTTGATGCTTTTATAGAGGCTACTAGAAAGTAATCTGTCAATTTTTGTCTAAGAGGAAAGTTTTTCTTCTTTTTTTCTTTTATCCAAGCAAGTTTCGATTATTCACAACAATCATAGTAATTTATATTGTTTGTTGTGGAAGAAGTTCTTTTAATTGATTTACTTTTGACATCTTAAAAAAAATAAAAGGTCTTCTAATTTACATCTAAAAAATTTCATGTTATAATTTTTATAGAATAAGAGGGATTAAAATGATAGAATTTTTTAGGGATGTATTGGATGGACCTTTGTATATAGGTACTACCATATTGTCCATTATTTTTATTATGGCAATTATAGGGTTCTTGATGGAACGAAAAAAATTAGAAAAAGAGGCAAAACAAAAAATCGCAGTGGTTGCGACTTCACCAGAAGTAACACCAATTTCTCCTGTTTCTGTAACAAAAGAGGGTGCTGCTTTAGAGTCAGAACCAATTTCTAATCATGTAATGGAAGAAGCTAATTCTTCTGTAGAAGTAAAACCTCCTGTAATTGATTTTGGTAATTCAAATCAAAAAGAATAGACATGGTATTTGCTTACTATGTCTTTATTTGCTATAATAAAATATGTTTATGAAAGGAAAAATAAATTATGACATTAGATAGTATTATTACTGTTATTAAAAAAATTATAGATATTTCATTGGTTTGGTTGGCTTTTTATTATATATTGAAAAATATTAGAAATAATGTAAAGTTGACTTTATTATTTAAAGGAGTAGCTATTATATTAATTTTAAAAATTGTTAGCGATTTCTTTGGATTGACTACGATAGGTCTTTTATTAGAATATGTAATTATGTGGGGTCCACTTGCTCTAATTATTATTTTCCAACCAGAAATTCGTAATGTATTAGAACAGATTGGAAAAACGCAATTATTGGGACGTCACAAAGTACTAACAGTAGATGAAAGAGAGCATTTGGTTTATGAAATTATCACTGCTGTTGAGTATTTGAGAAAGGCTAGAATTGGGGCTTTAATTGTCTTAGAAAGAGATATTAGTTTAACTAACTATATTGAAAAGGCAAAAAAAGTATATGCTGATTTATCTAGCGATTTATTAATTTCTATTTTCTTCCCTAATAACCCGCTTCATGACGGTGGGGTGATCATTCAGGGAGACCGTATTAGTTGTGCTGGTGCTGTATTTCCAACTAGTAATAGCTCTAAGGTAAGCAAAAAATTTGGAACTCGTCATCGTGCAGCCTTAGGAATTACAGAAGAAAGTGATGCTATTAGTGTAGTAGTATCAGAAGAAACTGGTAGAATCAGCATTGCTGTAAAAGGAGAACTATTCTATAATTTGTCTATTGATGATGTTAGAATGATGCTAATTGATGAGCTAAGACCAAAACAAGAAGAAGATTATTTAGATGAATTAGATGAGGAAGATATTTATGAAGAAGATAAGTAAGAAGATTATTCTATTTTTTGACAAATGGTTAATTACTCCAATTACTAAATTAATCTTATTTATAACGGATTTTGTTAAAAACAATGGGAGAGAAATTGAAAAATTTATCAATAAAAAACAGACTTTGATTGTATTGTCATTAATATTTGCATTTATTGTGTTTTTTATAGTAGATCAAAACTCAGATACGATTTTAAATAAAAATGCTGAAGTTTTGTATAATCAACCAGTAATAGCAGAATATAATGAAGAAGCTTATGTAATTGAAGGACTTCCTACTACTGTAGATGTTACTTTGATTGGTCGAACATCGGATTTGTATTTGGCTAAACAATATACTTCTAATTTAAGTGTTTCAGTAGATTTAAGAGGCTTAACACCAGGAAGTCATAAAGTAACCTTGAACTATACACAAGGCTTAAAAGCTCTGAAAACAATTGATTATAAAATAGATCCATCTACTGCTAATATTGTGGTGTATGAAAAAGTATCAGAAACAAGAGAATTAGATTATGATATTTTACATAAAGATCATTTAGATAGTAAGTTAATTTTAGATAGTGTAGATTTGAGTAGAAATGATGTAATTATCAAAGGAGCTGCTTATAAATTAGAGCAAGTAGCTTCCGTAAAAGCTTTAGTAGATATTGACGATATTAGCAATCCAAAAGAAGGGACTTTTACATTGAAAGATATTCCATTAATTGCTTATGATGCAGAGGGACAGCCAGTAGATGTAGAAATTGTTCCAAGTAGTGTGGATGCTCAAGTTAAGATTACTTCTCCAAGTAAGGAAGTTGCTTTGCAAATTATTCCAAAAGGAGAGCTTGCATTTGGTAAATCTATTAAGGAATTTACTTCCTCTGTATCTAGTGTAACTATCTATGGTGAAGAAAGTGTCATCAATGAAATCGATTCTATTCCTGTAGAAATAGATGTAACCGATCTATCCAGTGATAAAACATTTAATGTGAATATTACCAAACCATCTGGAGTTCGTGATATTAGTAGTAAGACTGTTTCTATCAAAGTAACCTTAGATGATGTTATTACAAAAGAATTTACTAATATGCAGATTACTACAGTGAATTTAGACCATGACTTTAATGCTAATGCGGTATCACGAGAAGATAGTGAGGTGACAGTAATAGTCAAAGGTAGTAGTGAAGTAGTAAATAATTTAGATCCTGCTACGATTCGAGTTACTGTTGATTTAAGTGGATATACTACACCAGGAGAATATGAAGTAGATGTTTTAGTTAGTGGAGATGATTTGAAACTTAGTTATGAATCTAAAACCAAAAAAGTAAAAATTAGAATAGAAGCAAAATAATAAGAAAAAGTACTGAGCTCAGTACTTTTTTATTCATAGTCATTAAATAATAGGCTAATATCAATAATTCCGGAAATTCCTACCAGAACATATACGATTTTAGTAATAACATTATCTGCGCCAAATAAAGTTTCTACTAAATTGAAATCAAATAATCCAATAAGTCCCCAATTAATTGCTCCTATTATTATAAAAACTAGAGCTACTTTTTGAAGTGTCTGCATAAAATCCTCCTTTTCTTATTTCAGTATTATGATAATCATTTTAAAAAAAAATATTCGTGAATAATGTATTTTTTTATTCATAGTATTAAATGAAGGAAAAGAGGAGTGAAAATGAAAAAAATATTTTTGTCTTTAATGATGATATGTTGTTGTTTTATTACTGGATGTTTTGGGAATACTAGTAATGATGTCTTAAAAGATATTACCAAGCAATATGATGGTTTAAAAGCTTATGAATTAACAGGTGATTTGGAAATAGTAAATAATGATGATGTATATAACTATGATGTTAAAGTTATTTATCAAAAAAAGGATAAATTTTATGTAAGTCTTAAAAATCGTAACAATAATCATGAACAAATTATTTTAAAAAATGAAGAAGGAGTTTATGTCTAGACACACAAGGGTGTAACTTTTTTTGAAAAAGTAGCAAAACATTTTAATACATGGGTTTCTACAAAGGATATAGTGTAAGAACTCTTTTTTTATGTCATAATTATTATGTACTGACTGTTTGAAAATATGAAATGGTTATTGAGAAAGATTGATAAGTTTTAATGAATAGAGTGAATGTTCATAATAAAAGAATAGTAATTACTAAGAATGATATTAATACAGTTTATCTACTTTTCTTAGTCATCTATTATAAATTTCAATTTTTTAATGCAATTATGCTAATATATTTGAAAAACTTTAGTGGTTGTAATATAATGAAATTATCAAGCAGTACAATTAATTAAATATTTTTATTTAATATTTGTACTGCTTTTTTAGTAGGAGATATATTATGAATCAAGAAAAAGTAGGAATTTTTATTGCCGAATTAAGAAAAGAAAAAAAGTTAACTCAGGTTCAATTAGGAGAAAAATTAGGAGTTACTGATAAGACAGTATCAAAATGGGAAAAAGGAATATCCGCACCCAGTATTACAATTCTAAATGATTTAAGTAGCATATTGGGAATAACAACGACAGAACTACTTAGTGGTGAAAGATTAAATAAAATCAATCCGCAAAAAGTGGATAATACCATATATTCAAATATAAAGTTTTATACCAAGATTAATAAGAAAAAATATTTGAGAAAAATTTCAATCTGTTTTATTGGAGTAGTATTATTGTTTTTGATAATAATAGTATTATTGTTTTTGAATAATAATTATGATAATTGTTATATTTATGAGCTAAGTAGCGGGGATGAAAATTTTAAAATAAATGGTATTATATCTTTAACGACTGAAAAAGACATTATTAGTATAAATTCAATAGAAAACATTTCTAATTACGAATTAGATAATGAAATGGTATATTCTTATGAATTTTCATTGAATATAGATAAAGAAATAATTTATAAAGAAGGCAATATTTCTTTATATGAATATAATAATAGTGACCAAGCAATATATTTAAATGAAGTTTTTAATAAAATAAAGATCTATGTTACTGAAAATAGTAATTACGATTCTGTTATACAAGACGATATTTTTGAAAATGAAAATATTGTTCTTAAAATAAGATATATAAATAAGGAATTAATCGAAAAAGAGGTTAATTTAGATATAAAGCTTAATAAAATCTTTTCGAATAATAAAATATTTTATGATGGTGGAAATAAATTTTAAAGAGCGCAAATTTTTGAACTCTTTTTTCTTTTTTATTAAAACTCTCCAAAAAAGATACCTAACTCTCCAAATAAGAGGTGTTAATTTTTAATTAATTATGATAAGTTAAAGACAAAAGAAGATAAATAATTTTATTAAAGATAATTGAAACTTAATTATTGTTAACAACATTATTAGTAAAATGCGTACGGTTTGTGAAGATGTTAGTTATAAATACTTTTAATGAGGAGGTTTGAGATATATTATAAGAAAATGTAAAATGTATAGAAAATAAAAAAATATAGGAAGGATAGTTAATATGAAAAAGTTTTTAAGTTTCACTATGATAACATTATTAATGTCTCCATTAGCAATCTTGAATGTGTTTGCATTAGATAATAATTCTAATCAATCTTCATTAGTTAAAATGGGAGAAGTGACAGAAGCAAAATTAATAAACAATTTTTTAGAGCAGGCACCTGAAGAATTAGTTGAATTATATAATGATGACAGTTTTGAAATTACTTACGAGTGGTTTGATGAAGATGGTAATTTTGATACAGATTTTGAAATTATGACTCAATATATTGAAACAGTTACAAAATATGAAAATGGAGAAGTTGTTGATGTAGAAGAGCATACTTTAACAAAAGAAGAATATGATTCATACGATAACACTGCTTCTACTTATAGTTACCAAATAGGTAACTGTACTTTAGATAGTCCAATGTATAATGATTGTTGGGAAACAAACGCAAAAAGATTAACTTTAGCAATTAAAAGAGAGTATCCTACTGATGAAGAAAACTGGCAAAAATTAAAAATAGCGGTTATTAATACTTGGAAAACCATTCCATCAGTTAAATCTTATGATACAATTGGCTTAAATCATGAAGGTACATTTAATGTTACAAATGCTTATGGATATCAAAATTGGGATGGAAATGTAATAACATATTCATATAATGGAACTAATATGAAGAAAGATTCTTCTGGTGTTAGCATTTCACAAAATATCGTTGATAGTACTACAAGTTCATTATCAAATATACTTTGGGTACATGGACAATTTAACTCTGGTGCACAACATATAAACGCATCATATCAACATGCAGTTAAAAATATTAGTTTAGAAACTTCGAAAGACTTTACTTTTAACGCAGATGGTATGGGAGGAGTTTTCATGTGGAATTCTTCATACAGTAATTGGGATAATATGAGAGGAGTTTGCGCAAATATAGCAACAAATTATTTGTGGGTTTGCTAGTAAATACTTATTAAATCAATTGTTACTTTCATGATATAATCTTTTTAAATAGGAGTGGTTTTATGAAAAAATATATTATAGGCATCTTAATAATTATACTTTGTATTGTATCTGTATTGGTTGTTTATTTTAAAACACAGTATAAAAATCAAAATAATGATTTGTTAGGAACATGGATTGCTGATGGGACACAATATCAATTGATAAAAGAAATTGTCGATGGAAAGCCAATTTATATTAGTGATGATAATCCCTATTACTTGGATATTAAATCTGATAATACTTATTTATTAAATTTTAACAACGATTATACTGAAGCAGAAATTGGTACTTACGAAGTAGATCAAAATAAAATATTCTTTTTTCCTAAAGATACCATGAAAACTATGTGGAGTTGTAAGATTAATAATGAAACAAAATTGCAAGACTGTGAAATTCATGCAAGTAGCTTTGAAAAATCTTGATAACTGTTATATAACTTAATGATCAAGTGGTACATTTATAATTAAATAAGCGGATATGTTATTTGATTATAATGTACTTTTTTATAGGAGATGTTAATATGAATCAAGAAATCAGATGTGTTGATTTTTAACAAAATAGGTTAAATTTTAATCAGAAGGAGGAGAATTATGAATAATATTACAAAAAAAATTCTTGCATTAATAATATGTTTACTGAGTGTTACTAATATAGAAGTTTTTGCATTAGATTCTGATAATACTATTGTAAATAATAATAATATTTTTATTACAGAAATAGAGTATCAAAACTTATTAAATTTAGGTTTTACGGATAATGAAATTATGAATATGTCATTAAAAGAATTTGAAGAAAATAAGATTCTTCAGGGAGAAATTGTTTCACAAAATACTATATATATGGATGAACAAAATAATATATTAAATAATAATGCTTCTGTATTTGGTTTGCAAACTGGTTATATTGAAACTGCATCAAAAAAAATGACAACTACTATAATATCTGTAAATGGTAAATATCGTTACAAAATAACCTTAGAATGGAAGAAAATGCCTTCCACAAGAAGTTACGATATTATTGGAA
This sequence comes from uncultured Bacilli bacterium, assembly GCA_944350415.1. Lineage (GTDB taxonomy): Bacteria > Bacillota_I > Bacilli_A > RF39 > UBA660 > Alloscybalousia. The sequence goes on from CALVOY010000043.1 coordinate 18,922, forward strand.
TTGGTATTGATACTAATGTGAAAATAAATTCTGCAATATATTTTCAGCAAAATTTTTGTTATTCAACGAATAATTGTAGTAGTAGTATTGTAAATACTGTTAATTCAACTTCAACTGGTGCGACTTCTACATTCCAATTGCCATCTAGTACAATAGTATCATTAAGTTCATATTTATATTTTGATGTTAGTAAAAATACGACTTCTACAATAACACAATTAAATGCATATGGTGATTATTCACATGCAACAAAAAATATTAGCAAAAGTAATTCTAATAATCATTCGATTAATAGGGGAGGAATATTATTAGATAGTTCCATATCAGATTATTATGATAGTATTGCAACAGCAAAAGCAATTTGGACAGGCAGTTGGTAATATAATTATATTAAATTTTTAAAAGCAAAAGGTTATCAACTAGGGATAACCATCTTGTTATAATATATAGGTATGTATGAAGAATACTGAGTATATTTATTCAAAAAATGATAATTGAAATCTTTTATACTTAAGATTTTTATACAATTAAAAAAGGTAAATCAGTGATTGCCTTTTTTCTTGCCAAATTTAATGATTATATACTTGAATAAATTTGCTTTAAAATGTTAATTCTAATAATAAAGGCATAATTAGAATATGCTTTTTAAAATATTTAGAACTTTCTTTGTTATACTCAATAAAATAAATGATATTTGAGGTATAGAATTATGAAAATTAAAGCAAATGATTATACCAAAGGTGAAATTATAAAAATTTTAAGAGAATGGACGGGGTTAACCCAAGCAGAATTTGGAAAGTCGATTGGGAAATCTAAACCATCTATTCAAGCTTATGAATTAGATAAAGTCAACTTTGGAATTGAAACTCTTTTAAAATATGTTTAATACTTTCTATTACTTTATATAATATACCTCCTAGTAATAAACAAAATATAAAAACATTTAGTTCACTACTAATAGAAATTATATAAAATCCTAAACCACCTGTCATACTATTAGAAGCGAGTGCTTTTGCTATTTCTATATCCATTGGTGGAATATATAATATTTTGGTTAATGTTATATTAATAATCAATACTGCAAATATTAATAGAACAGCTTGGTCTTTAATAATTAACAGTCCCTCCTTTATATAATCATATTTTGACAACGGCAATTTCCCCACAATGGGGAAAATACACACTAAATTATACTCTTCTACTATATAATGGACTGAGTTAAGTCAATGTGAGTTTGGAAAATCAATTGGAAAATCTCATGGTGCAATTAAAAAGTATGAATCTGGTGAAAGAAAAATTACTTTAGAGACATTAATGGATATTTGTAAAAAACACGGAATTAAAATAACTCTCGAAAAAATGCCAAATAAAAAATAGTTATTTAGAAATAGCATATGATTGAAGCCAAGTTTTTAAAAATTTAATTTGGCTTTTTTAATGTGCTTGCATTAGTTTTGTCAAGAGTTATAATATGATAAAACCAAAAGAGTTTTGTGATTTAAAGATATTTTTTAATGTAGTGGTTGTTCAGTCATTTTGATACTTCATAAAAATATGAATCAATTTATTTGAAATGAAAGTGGCACATCACTTATACCACTTTTTTCTTTAGGTGAAAATGAAATCGATTTGATTTATAAGAAAATGATGCTATATATTAAAAAAATAAGATTTCGTGGCAAAGTGAATTTTTCTTTGTTAACCGTAGTGTGTTTTTTTAAAGTGATATAAAAAGAAAAATTATTAGGTTCGTCCTGTTAATTTTTCTTTTTTTAATTATTAAGGGGTGGAAATAAAAATGGGAAACGAAGTAGAAAGTGTTGTTGAATATGGTTTACTTGATAAAATATTTCTTGCTCAATATGATTTGGTGCAAACAGAGAAGAATGTGGATGATATCATGAGAAAAACAATAGAAAGATAAATAGTGGGAGTTAATATAAATATGAAATACGGTCTTAAACCTCAATCGACAAAAGCAGTATTCAAGAAAAAAAATTTTGGACATAAGCTTTATTAGGTGATCATTATGAAAATTAATAATCATTTTAATGAAAATGGCAAAACATTTCAAGAAATTATGGAACAGTTTCTAGTACTTTATTATAATGAAATATTAGAAAAATAAAATATGGTATGCTATAATATAAGTGTATTGAAATGTTTTGTTACCACAAGAAATGGAGGTAATGATGATAGGTAGCGAAACATACAAAGTAGGTATTTATTTAAGATTATCTCGTGAAGATGAATTAAAGGGTGAAAGTGGCAGTATTTCTAATCAAAGAGATATTATTCATAAATATATCAGAGACAATAATCTATTATTTATAGATGAGTATGTAGATGATGGGGTAAGTGGAACTGAATTCGATAGAGAAGGTTGGAATCGTTTAATTTCCGATATTGAAGCAAAGCGTATCAATATGGTAATTACAAAAGACCTTTCTAGATTTGGAAGAAATGAAGGACAGCAATTAAGATATTTAGATTATTTTTATGAAAATAGTATAAGATATGTTGCCATATTAGATAATGTAGATACTTTTGATGAATACAATACTTCTAATGAAATGATACCAATACAATGTTTTTTTAATGAAAAACATGTAAGAGATACTTCTAAAAAAATGAAAGCTAGTGTACATAGTAAAAGGTCTCAAGGTAATTTTCTTGGAAAAACAGCGCCATATGGATATATAAAAGATCCTAACAACAAATATAAACTGTTAATAGATGAAGATTCAGCTCAAGTGGTTAGAAAAATATTTCGCTTATTTGTCCAGGGAAAAAGCATTTCTGAAATATCTAGAATATTAACAGATGAAAAAATTCCTATTCCTAGTGAATATAAACAACTAAAAGTTGGTATAAAATCAACAGCTTATGGTATATGGGGATTAAGAACTATCAGTGATATGTTACAACTTCCTACTTATGTTGGAGATTTAACCCAGGGGAGAAGTAAAAAGCCGAGTTATAAGTCCAAACGCAGAATAAGACCTAAAAAAGAAGATTGGATTATATGTGAAAATAAATGTCCGGCTATTATTGATAGGGAAACATTTAATCTTGCTCAAGATATATATAACAGAAATAAGAACCAAGGTAAAAATACTCAAGATATATTATTAAAAGGTTTTGTTTATTGTAAGGAATGTGGTCATACCATAGGATTCAGACTTCAGAAAGCAAATACAAAAAGTCGAGGTGAAGTTACTCGTTGTTATGGAAATTGCAACTATTGGTCCAAATATAAGAAATATGGTGTATGTACGCCACATAATATAAAATATTATGAATTAGAAGAATTAATATTAAATGAAATCAAAATGATGTGTAAGAAGTATTTAAAAGAGAATGACTTAAAAAATATTCTTGCTAACAGTGATAAAGCAAAAAAAGTGCTATATGACTTAGAAGTAAGATTGAAAAGATTAGAAAATGAGGTAGAATTTAGTAGTAAAAAGAAAGAAGACCTTTATAATGATAAGTTAGAGGGTATTATTGATTTGGATATGTATAAAAGAATGACAAATAGAATAACGGAAGAGACACTCTCTAAACAAAACGAGATAAATGAAATAACTACAAAAATATATAATATAAAGAATAATATAATAGAACACAATCAAAAATACGATAAGGTTATTAAAGAGTATTTATCTATGAAAAAGCCTAGTGTACAATTATTGTCTAGTATCATAGATAAAATAGTCATAGATGAAGATAAGAATGTTGATATATATTATAAGTTTAAGCCATTTTAAAATGGTTATTAAAAATAGAAAAAATTAAACCTTTGATAGTCTTTGTATTAACTCCATCATTAAATAAAAGCTTTAAATTTCAAAGCGATTGGCCATATAATAATTCTCAGGTTTATTTGATTCAATCTATTTTAGATGATATACTAGATGATGAGGAAAGAAGCTTAGTAGAAAATGAAAATGGTTATATATTTACAACTAGTGTTAATTATCCCAATAATCGTAAATTAGTAAAACAAATTGTAACTTTTGATAAAAAATTAAATTTAAAAAAAGTTAGTGTAGTAGATGAAAATGATATTAGTCAAATGACTATGACTTTTGCTACTATTGATACGAATCCAACTATTAATGCTGATACTTTTAATTTAAATAAGATTATGGAAGCAACACAAAATAATACTAATACTAACACTAATACAGGTGACAATACGAATACTGGTGATAATACTACCGATAATAATACAAATTCCAATTCTAACAGTAATAATCAAAATAATAATCAAGGAACAGAAGGAACACAAACAACTAGTACTTTAGAAGATGTGATATATCCGCTTTATATTCCAACTGGTACTGTACTAGCTTCTGAAGAAAAAATTGCTAAGACAGATGGAGAAAGAGTCATTATGACTTTTGAAGGAGAAAAACCATTTTTACTAGTAGAAGAGACAGCTAGTATTGAAGAAGAGTTTGCTATTATTCCTACTTATGGAGAACCATATTTGTTGATTGATACAGTTGGAGCATTAACAGATAGTTCTATTAGTTGGAGTAGTAATGGAATTGACTATTATTTGGTTTCTGATGTCATGAGTCAAGATGAATTATTAGATATTGCTAGAAGTGTTAGTGTAATTCCAACTATGAAGTAATACCATACATAAAAAGAAATATTGTAAAAGTAAGCTGTAAAAACTAGTTTACTTTTGACAAAAAAATTCACTAAAAGACAATATATCTATTGTCTTTTTCTTTGAATTTTTTATAGAACATGCTATAATTTAAATTGTGGTGATCAATATGAAAAAAAACAAAAAAAGAAACTTATATCGAACAAATACTAGTATGGATGTTGAGTACTCCAAAGTGATTAAGATAGCTCTTGGTGTAATTCTAATTTTAGCACTAACTTATTTTGTAACAGCTTTGGCAACTGGTGAAATTCAATTTGGTAAAGAAAAGGAAGAAGTACAAGAAGTAAGTATTCAGTATGAAGAAATTATTGCAGGACAAATTTTAAACCGAAGTAATGAGGAATATTATGTAATGTTATTTGATTTTACAGATACTTTTGCTAGCTATTATTTATCTTTAAAAGATGCTTATTCAGAAACGGAAAATGCTTTGCCATTTTATATAGTGGATTTAGAAAAGCATATCAATCAAGAAATTGTTGCAGAGAATGATGAAAGCGATCAAACTAATGTTGATAACATCCATGATTTAAAAGTATTCAGTCCAACTATTATTAAGGTAAAAAATCATAAAGTAGTAGAAAGTATAATAGGAAAGGAAAATGTTTTAAAATTTTTGGAAAGTGATGAGTAATATTTTTCCTTTAGAATGGAGTAGACGATGGAATATCAGAGTATTTTAAATAAAATAGAATTAGATATTTAACAGGAATCCTTTTGTACATACCTTGAGGAAGTATTGGATAAAATGGTAGCCAATGGAAGTCTAAGTCAGAATATGGATAATATATATGGTTTTTATGTTAGTTATGGGGAGCGGGCTTCTGTTTTTATTCATAATTCTGGAAACTTAGAGTTTCATTGCGAACATAAATTTGAAAATAATGTTCTTAGAAGAAGTGTGCTTTTTGAGCAATAGGAAAATGGTTTTATTTCCTTACAGTATTCTAATAATGTTATCCATGATGCAAATCAAGGGCAAGAAAGCATTTTTGAAACTATGATTTTCAATGATGAACATAAGTTAGTTCATGTCCGTTATGAAAAAAAATGGGCAATCTATTACTGTTCCTACTAGTGATTTGAACGCTTATCTTCCTGTTTTTTATCAAGAAAAATTCCAAAATAAGAATAAAAGTATTTGAAATGGATTAAGAATTATAAAAAAGTTTAGAAAACACTTGTCAAGGAACATAAAATATAGTAAAATGTAAATGTTCACTGATGAAATGGGCTTGTAGCTCAGGTGGTTAGAGCGCACGCCTGATAAGCGTGAGGTCGATGGTTCAAGTCCATTCAGGCCCACCATTTTAATGTGAGCAAAGATGCTAACTTAATTGTTGGTATCTTTTTTTTAAAAATTTATTAGAATATACATAAAAATTATAGGTTGACATATCCTAAAAATAGGAATATAATTTTTTCAACGACTTAGAAAAAGAGAAGTAATATTGAAATTTTTATCAAGCGAGTTAGATATGGTGGAAGCTAACATGAAAATCAATATGAAAAACACTTTGGAGTCGCTTATGCGAAATAGTAGTAGTGTAGGCCGGTAGTAACCGTTATCGTATACTAGATTTTGTTAGAAATCAAAAGGGATCATAAATCAATAAATAACATTAAATGTTTATGATAAATTGGGTGGCACCGCGGAAGACTAGTTTCGTCCCATACATATTTTTATGTGTGGATACGAACTAGTCTTTTTATATTCTTAAATACAAGGAGGAGATAATATGAGTTTAGTGGCTTTACCCAATCAGAATAGAAAATTATTGGAGATTATTTAGTAAAAAGAATATGCTTTAGAAAAAGTTGTATAATATGTTATACTTAAAAAGAGGTATTGTATATGGAAAGAAAAATAAAAGTTGGTCATGTTTATAAACATTTTAAAGGTCATACTTATAAAGTAATTGCTATAGCATATGACTCTGAAAACTATAATGAAAGCAATCCGGAATTATCCAAGATGGTTGTATATCAAAATGTAGAGGATGAGAAGATGATTTGGGTACGCCCTTATCTAATGTTCAATTCACTAGTAGATAAAGAAAAATATCCGAGTGTTACTCAAGAATATCGCTTTGAGGAAATAGAATAAAATATATAAAAAGGAAGGGATTATTATGATAGATTTAAGAGAATTATATCAAGATATAGAAAAATATATCGATAAGGAAGTTACAGTAAAGGGATGGATTAGAAGACATCGCAAACAGAAAGAATTTGGATTTATAGATTTTTCAGATGGTACATGTTTTAAGCATATGCAAATAGTTTATGATAAGGAAACCAAAGACTTTGAAAAAATAGATGCGTTAAAGCATGGGAGTGCTATTTGTGTTGTTGGTGTATTAGTAAAATCAGAAGGAGCAGGGCAGGACTATGAAATTAAGGCTTCTACTATTACATTGGAGGGAGATTGTAGTGATGATTTTCCACTACAACCAAAACAGCATTCTCGTGAATTTCTAAGAGAAATCGGTTATTTAAGGCCACGTGCAAATTTGTTTCAGGCTGTATTTCGAGTAAGAAGTATTGCTGCTATGGCTATTCATACTTATTTTCAAGAAAGAGGATATGTCTATTTACATGCTCCATTAATTACAGCAAGTGATTGTGAAGGAGCAGGAGAAATGTTTCAAGTAACAACGCTTGATTTAGATCGTGTTGCTAGTAGTGGTAAGGTCGATTATGATAAAGATTTTTTTGGAAAACGCGCTAACTTGACAGTGTCAGGACAACTGCAAGGAGAAACATTTGCGATGGCATTTAAAAAGATTTATACTTTTGGTCCTACTTTTCGAGCAGAAAATTCTAACACGAAAACACATGCTAGTGAATTTTGGATGATTGAACCAGAAATGGCTTTTTGTGATTTAGAGGGATTAATGGATGTAGAAGAAGAAATGCTTAAGTTTGTCGTAAAATATGTTTTGGATCATGCAAAAGATGAAATGGAATTTTTTGATAAATATGTGGAAAACGGATTACTTGACAAGTTAAACAAGTTAGTAAATAGTCATTTTACTAGAGTTACCCATGAAGAAGTAATTTCTATTTTAAAGAAAGCCGATATAAAGTGGGAGTTTACTCCAGAATATGGAGAAGATATTGCTAAAGAACACGAAAAATATATTACAGAATATTTTGATGGCCCAGTATTTATTACAGATTGGCCAAAAGATATCAAGGCATTTTATATGAAACAAAATCCAGATGGAAAAACAGTTGCAGCAGTTGATTTAGAAGTTCCTGGGGCTGGGGAATTGATGGGTGGTTCTCAAAGAGAGGAAGATTATGATAAGCTAGTAGAGCGTATGCAACAGATGGGGGTTCCTACCAAAGATATGGATTGGTATTTAAATTTAAGAAGATTCGGTGGCTGTGTTCATAGCGGATTTGGTATGGGATTTGAAAGATTATTAATCTATTTAACAGGTGTTGAAAATATTCGCGATGTAATTCCTTATCCTAGAACTCCAGGAAATTGTGAATTTTAGTATAGTTATTATTGTGAAGAGTATATACCAATGCTCTTCACAATCTCTATATTTAATGATGAAATTTTAATATAAAAAGTGAAAAAAGTATTGTCAAAGTAAAAAATATATTATATAATGAAATAGCTTTATGTGATTGTGCCTGATTAGCTCAGTTGGTAGAGCACTCGGCTGTTAACCGATAGGTCGTAGGTCCGAGTCCTACATCAGGCGCCATCTGGCCAGTTGGTGAAGTGGCTTAACACACCGCCCTTTCACGGCGGCATTCACGGGTCCGAATCCCGTACTGGTCACCATATGTTATTTAACCCTTATTTTGTAAGGGTTTTTCTTTTGCTTTGAATCCTAAGAAAGAATGGTAAATCAGTAGAAAAGTCCTTCTACTGTTAGCTACTGTAGAAAAGAGATATAAGTGATTTGTTTATTTTAAGTTACCAATTTTACTTAAAAACGACTATTTTCTACAACTGAAAGATAATGAAGAAAATTCTATCTAGTAAATGTTATAATATGAACATTACGAATAGAAAGGGAATACAAAATGGATTATTTGGGACAGAGAATCAAAGCACTTCGATTAGAAAAGGAGCTGACACAAGAGGAATTAGCAGTACAATTAAATGTAACAAAAGCAACCATTAGTCTTTACGAAAGCAATAAAAGAGTACCACCTTTGGAAAAGTTACTTATCATTATTGATATTTTTGAAGTTACAATAGATGATTTAGTTAAAGAAGAAGAAAAAGATTACTATTGTTTATAATGTCGAAATTTGTCGAACAAAAACTAATACTCTTATTTCGACTCTATGCTATTATATAGATTTTGAAAGGGGAGTTTTGATATTGAAAAAATACTATATGGATGAAATAACAGAAATTCAAAGCCATCATTATAATTTTATAAAATGCAATTTACTGCTCATACTAATACAGGTGATATTATGAATAAGATCATAGAATCGTATTGTGAATTCATTAAGCGGTTGGAAATGGAGAGAGATCGATTATTGCAAGAAATTCATTATAATGAAAAAGATGTAGAACTTAACAAGCAATACTTAGAAAAATATAATAGGTTATTAGAAAGAAATTATGAGATGCTGTGGAATTTTATCAATCATCCTTTTTAAAGAGAATTTTCGTAATCTTTAAATGAAGTTCTTTTTTTATTCAATATTTTCTTTTTTTATTCTTAGGATAATGGGGTTTTGCTTTCTCTAGAATTTTTCTTTTGATAAAACTGCAATTTTTTATATTCATTTTATAAAAATTTTGATAAAATATTTTTAGATAATAGGAGGGATACTATGTATGATGATTACCCAACAATTTATGAGACTACTTTGAATGAAAATTTAATTTATTTTATAATTTTAGCTCTTTTCCTACTTGTGATATTTATTGTTATTTTAATATCATTGGCTAAAATTTTTAAAAAAGCTAATAGATCAGGGATATCTGCATTTATTCCATTTTATAATCTTATAATGCTGTTAGAAATTACGAATTTTTCTAAATGGTATTTTTTAATGTTTTTAATCCCTGGTGTAAATTTATTTTTTTATTTATTTACGATGTTTTCCTTAGCCAAACTTTTTAGAAAAAAGAAATCTTTTGCTTTTGGTTTAGTATTTCTTCCTTTTATTTTTTATCCGATTTTGGCATTTGGCGATAGTGAATATATGGGAATTAACCTAGTAGCAATGGAAGGAAAGGCAACTGTAACGGATATTCCTAAAGTTGTAGAAAATGAAGAAGAAAAAAATCCAGTGATTCATGAAGAAAAAGACACATCCTTAAAGAATATTGATATTTCTATTGGTGGTGGTGTTTATCAAAAAGAATATACTAGTAGTTTGTTGCAAGTAGATGAGAAACAAGCTATTAGTAATCAAGCAGATTTGGAAGAGAATGCTTCTGCTACTAATCAAGCATTGAATCAAAAAACTACTACTACAAAACCATCTTTTATTAATCCTGTTGTGGAGGAAGAACCAGTAATCGAAGAAGAACATTCTAATCCATTTATTCAGTTTCCAGATCCAATTCAAGTGGAAAAAAATAATTCTGAAGGGAATACTCCTAAAATAGTAGAAACACAACCATTTTCTGTTTTGGAATCTCCTGCTTTATCCTCTGCCTCTGATCATGATTCTAAAAATGTAGAAAACTCTTGGACTCAGGGTACTGTTTCTAAACAAGAAACTCCCTTTGCAATGAATTCTGAAATATCATCTTCTACCAATTCATCATCTAATGAAAACTCTGAATTTATATCTTGTCCTAAGTGTGGGGCTAAGATTAAAAGAAATGCAAATGTTTGCTTTTTATGTGGTAGAAGATTAGATCAAATTTAAGTTTTTGCTACAATGGTTATTGACAATCGATAAATATTACGGTATATTTATAACTGCGGATGCATGAGTTATGGTACCGTATTTGGAGACATACTCAAGAGGCTGAAGAGGCGCCCCTGCTAAGGGTGTAGGTCGGGCAACTGGCGCGAGAGTTCAAATCTCTCTGTCTCCGCCATATATGAACAAAAAACTCTATTCAATAGAGTTTTTTTATGATATACTGATTGTAATAAGTGAGAGGTATTCTAGAAGTAGTATGATAAAATTTATAAAAAGACATTGGGATTATCTTATTTTTTCTTTTTTTTGTGTATCGATTGCAGCATGGTTTTTAGAAATTTTATATTCTCTTGTGATTCGATGTAAATTTGTTTTGCCTGGTACATTGGCAGGTCCATGGTGCCCTGTTTATGGAACAACATTTTTAGCACTATTATTATTTGTTCAAAAGAAAGATAATCCCGTTTATAATTTTGTAAAGATATTGGTTATTGCTAGTATTGTTGAGTATTTAGCTTCTTTTATTTCTGGGGAAATTTATCATCATGTTATTTGGGATTACAGTGATCGTTTTATGAATATTAATGGCAGAATCTGTTTAGGCATGTCTTTTCTCTTTACTATTTTGGGTTATATTATGATTTATTATTTAGAACCGTGGTTGAGGAGAATTTATGTGAATTTAGGAAGAAAAGTAAGTAAAATTAATCTAGTATTTATCAGTTGCTTTTTGTTTGATATTTTTATCAATATATTTTTTATTTAGAACGATTCATATAAAATTTTCAAAAGTGTCATTTTGAATACGATAGGAGTTTACATGTTAGAAGAAATTAGAACGCAGTTATTTATGCTACAAGATTTGAAATATCAACAATTTCATAGCAGTCTTTGCCCTGGTATTTCTAATATTATTGGAGTGCCAGTTCCAAAGATTAGAAAACTAGTGAAGCAAATTTTAAAAAAGGATTATGAAAAATATTTGAACTTAGTAGATAATCGATATTATGAAGAAACTATGATAGAGGGACTTATTATTGCTACTAGTAAAATGAGTTTAGAGCAAAAATTTTTTTATTTGCAACGATTTGTTCCCAAAATTGATAATTGGGCTATTTGTGATACGGTTTGTTCTAGCTTTAAATGGAGTGAGAAAGAATTGCCTCTAGTGTGGAATTTTATTATTTCTTATCAACACAGTAAGCAGGAATTTGAACTTCGATTTATGATAGTAATGATGATGGATTATTTTATTTTAGAGCCATATCTTCCTCAAGTATTTATGATGATTGATTCTATTTCAGTGGATGATTATTATACCAATATGGCAATTGCATGGCTTGTTTCGGTAGCTTTTGTAAAAGATAAAAAAAAGACTCTTGACTATTTGAAAAAGAATCATTTATCTAGTTTTACTTATCAGAAAGCTTTACAAAAAATTATAGAATCTAATCGTGTTTCTAAAGAAGATGAGGATATGATTCGAAAAATGAAAAAGGATGGACTTGTTTTTTAATTTATTTTCTTTTATAATGATTATAATAGTCAGGTGATCTTATGTTAAATAATAAAGGTTTTGCGATTTCTATTATTTTATATTCTATTTCTACAATTATTGTAATTGTATTGTTACTTATTATAGCAGTAGATGCAACCAATGTTCATAATACAGGGAATATGGCAGATGAAATTAAAGAAGAGATTAGTGATTGGGGAATAGAGTAAACTAACTATCTTTTTTGATGAAGAGATTATTATTTTTTGAATAATAATCTTTTTTTTGTCTCATAACAACAGTGAAAGGAGATTTATATGGCACGTCACAAAGTGGAAATTAGTGGCGTGAATACTGCGGATATTAAAGTATTAACTAGTGAAGAAATGGATGAGTTATTTATCAGAATGCAACAGGGAGATTCGTTGGCTCGAGAAGAGTTGATTAATGGAAATTTGAAATTGGTTCTTAGCATTATTAAGAAATTTAATCATCGAAATGAAAATTTGGATGACTTGTTTCAAGTGGGGTGTGTTGGATTAGTCAAAGCTATTGATAATTTTGATTTAAGTCATGGGGTAAAACTTTCTACTTATGCAGTTCCTATGATTTTGGGTGAGGTTAAAAGATATTTAAGAGATAATGGTAGTTTAAGAGTTAGTAGATCTTTAAAAGATTTGGCTTATAATGTATTAAAAACAAAAGAAAATATGACTAAGAAACTAGATCGAGAGGTAGCGGTAGAAGAAATATCAGAAGAATTGGGTATTCCTGTATATGATGCCTTAATGGCCTTAGAAGCTATGAAAAGTCCTGTTAGTATTTTTGAACCTATTTATAATGATGGTGGAGATACGATCTATTTATATGATCAAATTGAAGATAAAAGTTTAAAAGATCAAGATTTGGATGTGAATTTAGCAGTTACCAATGCTATTCATGATCTAGACTCTAGAGAAAGATATATTATTGATCAAAGATATGTAATAGGAAAAACACAAATGGAAATAGCTAGTGAATTAGGAATTAGTCAGGCTCAAATATCGAGATTAGAAAAAAATGCAATTAATACTTTAAAAAAAGTTTTGAAGTGAGTTATAATAAAAATGGTGATTGTATGAAGTATGTATATAAACCTATTGGGGTATGTAGTAAAGAAATTTCCTTTGATATTAATCAAGGTATTATTACCAATATTCAGTTTGTTGGTGGATGTCCAGGTAATTTGCAAATGATTTCTAAGCTATTAGATGGATGGAGAGCAGAAGCTATCATGGAAGCATGCCAAGGTAATTTGTGTGGTATAAAAAACACCTCTTGTAGCGATCAATTAGCTCATGCTGTAGAAATGGCTTTGGAAACAGAAAAAAGCTGTTGTTAAAGACATTTATGATGTCTTTTTTTCATATACTGTTCTAGGTGGTAATATGAGGTTATCGGATTTACAAAATAAAGATATTGTAAATGTAAATGATGGGAAAAATATTGGTAGTATTATCGATGTAAAAATAGATGAGAATAGTGGCAATATTGTTTCTTTTATCATAGAACCAAATAAAAATTTTTTCAAATTTTTTAACCGTGGGGCAGATACGGAAATTAATTGGCAGAGTATTACGAAAATAGGAGAGGATGTAATTTTAGTTAAAATTAGTATCTAAATTTGCTTTTTTTTCATAAAATGTGCTATTATATATCCAATCAATGGAGGGGATCATATGCAAAACTTAAGAATCGTTACATGGAATATTAAAAATAGTTATTTCAAAATGAGTAAGAATGAAGAAAAAGCCAAGGCGGTAGTGGGATTATTAGATACTTATCAACCGGATTTTTTAGCACTTCAAGAAGTAAATCCAATGTTAGCACGCGAAATTCAAAAACGCTTATCTGAATTGAATGATTATCAAATCGCAACTACTTATAAGGATACTAAAAATCCAGTTTCGAATTTAAGAATAGAGTATAATATGATTATTAGTAAGCTAACTCCTGAAACTGCTAGTGTAACGCATTCGTTACCTTTTTTACCTAAAGGATTTCATTTACTTAAGGATGCTGTTAGTATTAGAAAACGTAATGTAACTTCTCAGACTTTTGATGGTAATATTGTAGTGGATAATACTCATTTAGCTCCAGCAGAAAAAGAAACAGAACTAAATAAAAGACAATTGGATCAAGTTGCATCTGTTGTAGAAAGTCAAAAAACGCTTGGTAGTGATGTCATCTTAGCAGGTAATTTAAATTCCAAACCAACAGAACAAAATATGATAGACTTTGCAGAAAAAATGTCTGATATTGGAATGCAGATAATAGAAAATCCTCATAATACTTATAAAGGTCATACAGATCATCAACCAGTAGATTATCTTGCTGTACCAAGTGATTGGGAAGTAGAAAAAGTAGAAACTATCGATTGTGATTCTCAATACAGTTCTCATAATCCTGTTATTGCGGATGTCACTAGAAAAAGATAAAAAGATGTCAAGAAATGTCTAATCGTGGACATTTCTTTTTTTGTCTTGTAAAAATACTATATAATAATAAATGGAGATATTATGATAGAAAGAAATAAACTGTTAGCACTTCATAAAGCACATAAAATATTGGTTTCTAATATGGTTGATAAATATCGAAAACATCAACGAACAGGGCAGAATATCGCTAGTAATTTTTTGAATCCCTATGAATTACAAATTGTGATTTCTTATTTAAATGCTTGTCATATTCCATATTCTGTTTATGAACCATATCCTTTTTTAGAAAAGAAAATTATTTATTTTGGAAACTACGATCATTTTATTACTTTTTATCAAATTTCATCTCTTGATTCTTCCAAAATTTCGCATTCCCAACTTTTAGGAAGTTTGTTTGCAATTGGATTTCACGAAAACACGATTGGTGATATTTTTGTCGAAGATGGAGTTTGCTTTTATGTCAATCTGAGTAAGATGAATATGTACCTAGAAGAAAATTTGACTTTTGTTGGCAGACATCCAGTTGTATTAAAAAAGATAGAAACTTTAAATCTGCTTAATAAACATTTTGAAATATTTACTATTTTGGTAAGTAGTATGAGAGTAGATAATATCATTAGTAAAATTGTTTCACAAAGTCGTAGTCAAGTCAAACAAATGATTTTAGATAAACGCATCTTTTTAAACTATCAAGAGTTAAAAAAATCGGATCTTCTATTAAAAACAAATGATATTTTATCTATTCGTAAGATTGGGAAATTTAAAATTGGAGATCAAAAGGGAACAACGAAAAAAGAAAATATTATTTTGGAAATATATCAATATATATAGTAGGTGAATTGTATGAAAAAAATTTTATGTATTTTGTCCATTATAGCTTTTATATTTCCAGTTTCCATTTCTGCAGAAACCGTAGAAGAGGAATCTCAGCAAAATTTAAATTCTAATGAAGAAATTGTAACATTAGAGGAGTGTGTAGATGCTAGTACTGCTAAATTTAGAACCAAAGATGATCAAATTATAAAGGCAAAGTTTTTAGCGATTGATACGCCAGAGTTAAATCATCCAACAAAGGGAACGGAACCATTCGGTCAAGAGGCTAGCAAGTACACTTGTACTACTTTAACTACAGCAGAGAAAATTAAATTAGAGTATGATGTGAATAGCAAAGAAGAAGATAGCTATGGACGCAAAATGGTATGGGTATTTGTAGATGGCACTTTATTACAAGATTTGTTGGTAAGTAATGGATATGCTAAAGTTGGTCATTTATATGATGATTATAAATATACTACCATGATACAGCAAAGTGAAATATCTGCTAAGGATAGTCAGTTGGGAATTTGGTCAGAGGAGAGTACAACTACGGATATTGCAAGCGAAGATCAAGAACAAGAGGTTACGGAGAAAAAAGGATTTTTAAATAGTTTATTGGGAGCGATTACGAACTTTATTGATAATTTATTAGAAAGTATTTTAAAATGGATTGAAGATATGCTATAATAAACAAAAAAAGAAGGGCTGTGAATTAGTATGCAAAATAACAGGGATTCTGTTTATCAGAAGGTATTGGATTTTAAAAGAAAATACGGAATGTGTGTCGTTTGGCGTTTGAAAAAAAATGCTAGAATTATTGATACCCATTTAAATCCTGATGAAAAATTATTATATGTATTTGCTGCTCAGAAAAATAATCATCCGCTAGATATTTTTTCAACTGCTGTAATTGCTTTGACAGATAAAAGGTTATTAATTGGTCGTAAAAGAGTAGTTTTTGGATACTTTTTAGATTCGATTACTCCTGATATGTTTAATGATTTAAAAGTGCTATCTGGGGTTATTTGGGGAAGAATTTGCATAGATACAATTAATGAGTTAGTTACTTTATCTAATATAGATAAAAAAGCTTTACCAGAAATAGAAACCATGATCACTTCTTACATGATGAGTGCAAAACAAAAATTAAAAGAAAAAGATAAATAGTAAATTTATCTTTTTTTTGGATAAAATATTAGATATAATGTATATAGTAGAGGAAGTGTTAGTTTGAAAAAAGTTATTTCTATTTTAATTTTAATACTTTTATTATTTTTTGTGGTTCAATGGGGTGTTGGCTTTATCAAAAAAGAACATGAGGTTTCTTATCAAATATTAGTTGGTGACACTGTTTTTGAAGTGCATGAACTTTATCAGAAAGAATATGGAGATGCATATGATATTATGATTCAAAATGGTAGTCAGCGTTATTCTTATTCTATACCTAATCAATATAATAAACAAAAAAATATTATTCAAAAAATAGAATATTATCAAGAAGGGGATAATTACTGCATATATCCAGTATTAAAGGGTGGAAAAGGTACTTATTTAGAATGCGTTACCAATGGAACATTATATACAGATCTTTCTTTCCCTAATCAAGATTTTATTTCTAGAGTTAAAGTAGATTTACAAGAGAAGGGCTATCATCTTTCTAAGAATTATGATTTGAATAATACTACAACAGTTGGAGATACTATTATTTATTTAGATTCTTTATTATCTAATGATATTATTGCTTTATGGAATTATAAAGGAATTGAAATCATAAAGCCTGATCAACCTACTGTGAGGGATATTTTGGGCTTTGATAAATATGAAAATAGTCATGGATATTTAGTGGGTAAGTATTATGTTTTGCCAAATTATCTTAGTAGCAAAGTATTAGAATTTAGTTCTGTTACTATTGTGGATGTTGAGACCAATAAGATAGACACTATAGAACTAAATAACACTTTATCTAGTGATACTTATATTAATGGAGTAATTGATGGCAAACTATATTATACAGATCCTTCTAATTTATTACAGATAGAAATCAATCCTAATACAAAAAGTGCTAGATTAATTGGTAGTAAAGATCTTGGTGGCCAATTATATCGAGGAGAGTGGCAAGATGTTAATATTTATGATTTTGCAACTCAACATCTTTTATTTCAAGAAGATATACCAGAAGAAATAGATCAGTACTATTCTTATCACCAATTGTTAGCAGGAGATATGAATTATTATTTTTATACCGATCATCAAGAAGTGTATCGAGTTTCTAAAAACCATTTGGATCTACCTATTTTATTGTTTAAAGATACAAATCTAAATAATATGTGGGCGGTTCAAAATACTATTTATTTTATAGTGGATGATACTTTATATTATTATGAAGAAGGTGGAAATCTGATTCCTGTGTTAAAAAATAATGAACTTCGTTATAATACTATAAATCGAATCGGTGTATATAGAAAATCGTAAAGATTTTCTTTTTTTTACATATAATGAGAACAGGAGGGATGTATGCAAACTTATATTGTAGAACCTGGTGATAATATTGCTAGTATTGCTAAAAAATTCAATGTAAAAGTGATAGATTTGGTTAAGGAGAATCATTTAGAAAATATTTATTATTTAGCTCCGGGAATGGAATTGATAATACCAGATATTCCGATGGAAGATGTTTTTGAATACTATATAGTTCAAAAAGGGGATAATTTAGATAAAATTAGTAAAAAATATGGCATTACTGCTCAAATGTTAGCGGAAATGAATGGGTTAGAGTTGAACGAATATATTTATCCAGAACAGAAATTATTAGTTCCTAGAGCTGGTGTAGAAGTTTATATAACGAAGGATGGAGATACTTTAAATTCAATAGCAGATGAATTAGGTGTATCCAGAGAGAATATTTTATTATATAATCCAAACTTATATTTATTACCAGAGCAACTAATTGCTTATCGTATTTGAAATAGTAATGTAGAGAACTCATAGAAGAGTTCTTTTATTATTTTTAGATTCAAGTTACTGATCTAATAAAAATTAATAGTTTGATTTAAATTTCAATATAAAAAAAGCCACCAAAAGTGAACTTGTTAATAAAAAGTAGCTTTTTATATATTTGATACTTTAAAAACAGAAACAAAAAAATTGATTCTAGACATATCGGTACTACCAGTATAAAAGAATTGTATTGTGCTATCAATTGGAGCCTGTACTAAGATACCATCTTCTATTGTGATATCACTATTTGTGCTATTTGTATTATTGATAGAAGCATAACGATCTTGAACGACTCCATTGATAATAGAAATTATGGTTCCAAATTGGTTCACACCTAATCTTCCTGTTAAACTAAATGAAATGTAATAAGTTCCAGGACTTGGTAATGTAATAGTGGTTTCGTTAACTGTAATATTTGGAGTTCCACCACTAAATAATAAAATCATAGGAATTAAGTTTCCAGTAGAAATTGTTTGATCTTGATTTTGAAAAAGTGCATAATTATTATTTATTGCTGGTCCAGTAGGTCCCGTAGGTCCTGTTGCTCCGGATATTCCAGTAGCACCTGTTGGTCCGGTGGGTCCAGTAGGCCCCAGAATATAACAACCATTCCTATAAAAATTTTTCATATTACTCATATTTTTTATCACCTAATATAAAATATGAAACATAACGGAATTATGGTAGGATAAAAATAGTATTTCAAAGATTATTTTTTATCTTGTATGAAAGGTTAGTAGAAATTTTTTGAAGAATACTAAAAAATATGCAATACATTATGCTGATGTATGTAGATATAATGATAAGTGTATTTGAAGTATTCAGAGTAATATAACTTTCTTATTTCAATTTTTAGAGAGTTATTAAAGAATAGGTATAACTTATCATCCATGGTAACCTTGTGTAGCTCTCTATATAATATTTGCATGCTCTGCAGTTTATACACAACCTTCTATAATTTGTTAGGGTTTGTTACTAAAATTGTAATCGTATCATATCACTTCTTTCTTTGCGACAACGCATAAAAAAATCAATCTTTTAATTGATTGAATCATTAACATCGCTTGGTGCGATGATTTATTTTCTGGAGTAATAGCAATTCTATAGATAAATTTCTATAATATTTTTCAGTAAATTTCTTTTTTGGTATTTCAAAATATGTATTTAAAATCTTGTATTTTCATCATTTGTTAGTAACATAATATATCATCTTTCAATACAATATTTTTCTAAATTTTTATAAATTAGTATTTAAATAAAAATTAACAATTGGCTTTCTAAATATAAATAAAAGAATTATAAAAAATATCAATATCATAAAAGATTTAGGACTATAATTATCTTCATGATTTTTTCCTTTAATTAAAATAAAACCTATTTCATCAAAAAAAATCCCCATGCATATTGATAATAAATATATATATTTGTATAAAAATTTGATATACAAAAAAGTATAATTGTAAGTAGTAATCCATACATCCAATGATGGGTTCGAAAATTTCCTATAGTGGGACTTGGCTTATTAATAATGTAAACTAATATTCTTGTTATTAAGATAGTTATTAAAGTAAATAGAAAATATTTGTCATGTAAAGCCATATCAATCACCTCAATAAATTACTATTTGTGTATCACTTCTATAATCTAATTATACTACTTTTAGTATATTTTAATAGGGTTTAAATCGAAATTATGAAATCATTTGTAAAACTAAGATTTTTAGTCTTTTCATAGTAATAGTATCTAAGCTATCTTTTATATAAATATTATTATCATTCTTAAAGATAAAGTAGAATTAAACAAGATAGATTATTATTAATAATAATTTTATGTGGCTCATGAATAGAAAGGTTAGTTTTATCAAAATGAATATTTTTACCATCTATAAATTTTAAATGTAGTTTCGATATTTTTGGTATCTTGGTAATCTTTTCTTTCACACATAAAGGAAATTCTAATTGTTCTATAGTTATTTTCATTTAAGTAAACCTCCTTTCCAACATGAAAAAATCCCATATCAACAAGTGATATAGGATATTTTTATAAAATAAAACTCACACGAGGTGTGAGTAATTCTCTCAATGGAGCGATTGGTAAAGTTATTTACAACTTTTTTTGCTTTTCACAATTAATATCAATTTCTAAATATATTTTAACACAAATTTCCCTTTATGTATCAGTAAATTTCCATTTTCATGATAAAATTATAAATGAAT
>CALVOY010000044.1 GCA_944350415.1 uncultured Bacilli bacterium
ATATAATCACTTTATAGCTAGAGTTTTTCTAATTTCAGGCATGATAAAAGGATGATTTTCATCATCCTCATATATGTAGTTACTTGTATCAATTTAATGTCTACCAACACTATTTGACAAAGAACCATAAAAATAACGAAACTATTTCTAATTATTACTCTTTTCACACTAAATCAATTCAATTTCACTATCTCTATTTTCTATTTCATCCATTTTTTTGATAATCTCAAAGTCAATAGTTTGTTCCTCTTTGGAAGCTCTAACTACTTTAATCAGAACTCTATCTCCCATAGAATATTTTGTTTTCGTCTTCTCTCCCACAACAGACATACTTCTTTCATCATAATGAAAAAATTCTTTCATATCAGCCAAACGGCACAATCCTTCTATCAAATTATCTAATTGAATAAAAATACCAAAGTTTGTAATACTAGACACTGTTCCTTCGAATTTCTCTCCGATATGATCTTCCATATATTCAGCCATTTTCATATCCTCTACTTCACGCTCACAATTAACAGAAGCTTTTTCACGACTGGAAGCAATCTCCGCTACAACAGGCAACTTATCTTCCCAATGTTGAATCGTTTCTAAACTCAAATCATTTTTAAACAAATAAGTACGAAGAAGCCTATGAACTGTAGTATCAGGATATCTTCGAATTGGAGAGGTAAAATGGGTATAACATTTACTTGCCAAACCATAATGACCTAAGTTTTGAGGTTTATAAACTGCTTTTTGCATACTACGAAGAAGTAAGCTAGATAAAATTTTAAATTCCTTTTTATCTTTTAAAAACTCTAATAATTTTTGAACACTTTTTGGATTATTATCTTTCATATTTCCTTTATAGACATAACCTAGAGTACCAATATATGATAAAAAGTCATGAATTCTCTCTTCTTTAGGAACTTCGTGAACACGATAAATAAAAGGTAGTTCCATATAAAATATATGAGTAGCAACACATTCGTTAGCTATAATCATAAAATCTTCGATTAAATTTTCACCTACTCCTCTTTCTCTAAGAACAATATCCGTTGGATGACATTTTTCATCCACTAAAATTTTAGCTTCATCCACATCAAAATCTAAGTATCCTCGAGCTAATTTGCTTTTACGCAAAATTTTAGCAAGCTCTGCCATCATTTTTAGATCATCAGCAAATTCTTCATATCCTTCTGGTACAATATTATCTTCTAAAATACTATTAACGGCTGTGTAAGTCATCTTCTTACGAGACTTTATAAAACTTTCAAAGATATCATAATGGATAATTTTACCACTATCATCAATTTCCATAACACAAGAAATAGTAAGTCTTTCCACACCTTCATTCAAAGAACAAATACCATTGGATAGCTGATGAGGAAGCATAGGGATCACCCTATCTACCAAATAAACACTAGTCCCTCTATCCATAGCATTAATATCCAAAGCAGAACCTTCTTTTACATAATAACTAACATCCGCAATATGAACTCCTAATTCGTAATGACCATTTTCCAATTTTTTAATAGAAATGGCATCATCGATATCTTTAGTATCTGCACCATCTATCGTAAAAATTACTTCATTCGTTAAATCTCGTCTTCCTTTTTTATCTTCTGCTGTTACTTCACTAGGAATCTTCTTCAACTCTTCAATCACTTCATCAGGAAAAGTATCATGAATATTATACTTATAAACAATGGATAAAATATCTACTCCTGGATCATTTTTATGTCCTAATATTTTTACTACTTCTCCACGATAAATATTATCATGTAATTGCTCTAAAAGTTTCACTTGAACTTTATGCCCATCTACTGCACCATGAATATATTCAGGATCAATCATAATATCCATTTTTAGTCTTTCTTCATCTAAGATAATATGTCCTTGATTGTTATCCAGATAAAATTCGCCTACTACAAACTCTAAGTTACGATCTAGCACTTTTAGAATTCTACCTTCTAACTTATTTTTTTCTTTTTTCCCTGTAACTTCTGCTACAACCAAATCATTGTGCAAGGCTCCATTCATATTTCCAGATTCAATATAAATATCTTCTTCATCCGGTATCTCTACAAATCCGTATCCCTTTTTATTGACTCTTAGAATTCCTTTTTTCAAAGGACCTCTATCAAATGTCATGTAATGATTTTTATTCGTTCGATAAATTGTATAATCATCACACATTTTATTAATAGTATCTTCTAATTCTCTAAATTCTTCTGCCGTTTTTAATTCCAATAAATGATCGATTTCTTCAATGCTTAAAGCTTTATTTTTTCTCTTTAATAAATCTAATATTTTTTTTTCCAAAAATATCACCTTATTCTTTCTAACTATATTATAAGATAAAGTTCTTTTTTGTACAATAGAAAAAAGGAATCAAACATTCCCTTTACACTTTAAATACATTTATCATATAATCCTATTGCAGGTCTATTCTCATAATAAGTAGCATCTGGCCTAAAATATTTAAATTCTTTAAAAGACTGACAATAATGAATGGTATCTAATAAAACAGTTTCTCCCAAACTATTCCTACGATATTCCAGTAAGATTCCAAACCAATCTAACCAAAGAGTTTCAGAGTCATAATCTTCTATATAGGTACCTGTAATCCCTATTCAATCATTTCCGAAATAAATTAAAAAACAAGTATCATAAAGAGTAGGAATCATTACCTTATCATAAAAGCACTGATAGTCAGGATCCTCTATCCAAATATTTTTCTAGATTTGATAAGCCGATTCAAAATTGAATGAATTCATTTTTACATATTGAATTCTTTGATCACTGGATTTCATACTATCATACTACATTTTAAATAAACTCCATAATAAAGCTGATAATAAAGAAAGCCATTCCAAGAACAAAAGTAATTCTAGTAATTACTAATTCGCTACCTCTTTCTTTACGATTAGAAAATAAATCTGAGTTCCCTCCACTAATAATTTGTGCTCCACTTTCTGCTTTATTACTTTGTAGTAACACAATTACAATTAATAAAATTGAAATAATTAATAATGCTGTTTGCATAGAATCCCTCCGTAACTATCAACTATTTTAACATAGAACCATTATGAAATCAACTAACCATAATATATTTTTCCACTACTGATAGCGCTTCAAAGTCTTTTCATATTTAGAGCCTCCATCTGGAGTTCCTAAGAAATCTACTATATTCTTCAATTTACGATTTTGGTAGCCTTCTAACATGATAAATTGTTCCTTATTTTCCACCATATGATTATAAAAGATATGTCCTCTATCTCCTATTAAAGATTTAGAAATATTAGCTTTACAAATAATTTCCTCCTCACTATAAATAGATCGATCTAAAACCATAATACTACATTGACCAGCAGGAAATTCTTTATATGGGCCAATAGAAGAAAATGTTCCATTATAATGAAGAACATCTTTCTCACAATAGAATCTTGAAATAAAATTATCGCAGCCATAAAACAAATCCATTATCCTATCTGGAAAATAAATACCAAAAACAAATCCAATCTCCTCTTTGCCAGAATGAAAGCTTTCTTCTTTCATAAATCCTTCAACCCAACCATTTTTTTGCACTAAAATGGAACTTCTAGAAAGATAATAATGTTTAGAAGCAGTATGATTTTGCTCCCAATAAATACTAAGATCTTTTAAATGCATAAAAGCATCACCTCTTATCATTAGAATATCACATATTTAAAAATACAACAAATATATTTAAAACAGCAGCAAACAATAACCATAATAGATAAGGAACCTGTAAATAAGCACTTAATTTAGAAAAAAAGAAAAATTTACGAATCATAATAACTACAAAACCAATTAGTAATAAAAGCCAAATAAAAGCTAAGAAATAGAATCGAAATACAAAAAACCAAATACTCCAAAATAAATTAATTCCTAGTTGAATAGCATAAATAAACAAGGCATCATTTTTTTTACTAGATTCACTTTGAATAATTAAATAACACGAGACCCCCATTAAAATATAGAGAATCGTCCATACAGTAGGAAAAATCCAAGCAGGAGGTGCGAAAAAAGGAAGATTTAGTTCATAATAATGATTAAAAGAGGCAGTTAAAAAGCCAATAAAACTTCCTA
The DNA here is from genome assembly GCA_944350415.1 of uncultured Bacilli bacterium. Taxonomy (GTDB): domain Bacteria; phylum Bacillota_I; class Bacilli_A; order RF39; family UBA660; genus Alloscybalousia. Next base: position 4,099 of record CALVOY010000044.1, read on the forward strand.
AAAAAACGGGGATTAGAATACTAAAAAGTAAGGTCTTATAATCTATTTTCATAATACCACCTATTAAAGTATATGAAAAAAAGAAGTAGTCATTACTCCCTAATAATTTTCTACTTCTTCATATTGAAATAATTCTTGATATTTACGACATCTAGATAATAATTCTGAATGTGTTCCAATATCTAGAATTCTTCCTTCATCTACAACCACGATTTTATCACAATGAACAACAGTAGATAGACGATGAACAATAATTAAAATTGTTTTATCTCTATCTAATCCATAGATTGCTTTCTGTACTTGATTTTGAGTAATATTATCTAAGGCACTAATAGCTTCATCAAAAAGCAGAATCTTACTTTTCTTAAGTAAACTTCTAGCAATCGCAAGCCTTCGCTTTTCTCCACCAGATAAAACAACTCCCCTCTCCCTAGCATTTTTGTCAATAGTTAGGACAATTTATCTTTGATTATATGAAATTTTAATTACAAAAAAAGAAGAACTATTTTTTAAGTTCCTCTTCTATTCTCATTAATTGATTATACTTGCAGATTCTATCTGTTCTAGACATAGAACCTGTTTTAATTTGACCTAAATCAAGCCCAACTGCTAAATCAGCAATCGTAGTATCTTCTGTTTCTCCACTTCTATGAGAAATGATAGTATGATATCCATTTCTTCTAGCAAGTTCAATGGTTTCTAATGTTTCTGTAATCGTACCAATTTGATTTACTTTTAAAAGAATTGCATTACCAGCATGTTTATCAATTCCCATTTGTAAGCATTCTTTGTTGGTTACAAATAAATCATCCCCTACAAGTTGAACTCTATCTCCAAGTCTTTTCGTAACTTTGGTAAATCCTTCCCAATCATTTTCATCTACTGGATCTTCAATAGAAATAATTGGGTATTTGTTAACTAGTTCTTCATAAAAATCAATCAATTCATCCGTACTTAAGCTTCTACCTTCACCAACTAAATTATATTTACCAGTTTCCTTATCATAAAATTCGCTAGCTGCAACATCAATAGCGATACAAACATCTTTCTTAGGCTCATACCCTGCTTTTTGGATCGCTTCCATAATCAGTTCGAACCCTTCCGTATTAGACTGTAAATCTGGTGCAAATCCACCTTCATCTCCAACCCCGGTAGCTAGTCCTTTACTATTTAGTACTTTCTTCAAATTATGGAATACTTCAGCTCCAATTCTCACTCTATTATGAATAGTCTCTGCCTGTGGAATAATCATAAACTCTTGAAAATCAAGTTTATTATCAGCATGAGCTCCACCATTAATAATATTCATCATAGGTACAGGTAAAGTCTTACCCTCTCCAATATAACGATAAAGTGGTAATTTTTTTTGATTAGCACTAGCTTTCATAGCAGCCATACTAATTCCTAAAATAGCATTCGCACCATATTTAGATTTGGTCTTGGTACCATCAGCCTCTATCATTGCATAATCAAGAGCCTTTTGATCCTCTGCATCCATCCCAATCACCAAATCACGAAGTGGCCCATTCACATTAGCTACAGCATTTAAAACACCTTTTCCCATAAAACGAGTACCACCATCACGCATTTCAAGAGCTTCCCTTTCTCCAGTAGATGCCCCACTTGGAACAGCAGCACGACCTAATGTACCATCTTCTAATATAACATCTACTTCCACTGTAGGATTTCCTCTTGAATCCAATATTTCTCTTCCTTTTACATCCATAATTTTCATAATTGATCATTTCCTTTCTTATTAAAATCTAACAAATATATCTTTGCTTCATTATTATTTCTTCAATTCGTATGCATATTTCTTAAACTCAGCACCACGTTCTTCACATTCTTTATACTGATCCCAAGAAGCACTAGCAGGACTTAGCAATATTATATCACCCTCTTTACTAATACTCCAAGCCATTTCAAAAGCATCTTTTAAAAACTCATACTGATAAGTTGGTATTCCCATTTTATCTCCAAAATCTTTTACTCTTTTTCTACAAGTACCAATTGCCATAATTGCTTTTACATTTCCAACATAATCAGAAAGTTCATTAAAATCCTGCCCTCTTTCATATCCACCTAAGAATAAAATAATTGGTTGTTGAAACGAAGATAATGCTATTTGACAACACTGAATATTCGTAGCTTCGGTATCATTATAGAATTTTCTACCATCCACCTCACAAACAAACTCTAATCTATGTTCTACACCACCAAAATCTTTCAAAACTTTTATGATTGCCTCATTACTAACACCTATTTGTTTTACCACAAGAATAGCCGCCATAATATTTTCATAATTATGATTTCCAATTAGTTTAATTTGATCTAAATCAACAATTTTTTCATCATAATAATAAATTGCCTGATCTTGAATATAAGCACCATTAATTGGATTCTTACTAGAGAAATATTGAACTGTTGACTTTATATTTTTTACTAAAGTCAAAGCTTCCTCATTTTCCATATTGGTAATCGCAATATCATCACTTGTTTGATTATTAAAAATACGACTCTTTACTTCTTTATAATGCTCATAAGTTTTCATAAATTCAATATGGGCTTCACTAATATTAGTTAGCACCGCAATATGAGGATGATACTCTTTTACATTTTCCAGCTGTTGACAACTAATTTCATCAACAATAATATCATTATCTTCTAACTTATCTAAAAAACTACATAAAGGATACCCAATATTACCAGCCAAATGAACTCTATAACCATCTTCTTTCATAAAATTATAAATTAATGTTGTGGTAGTAGTTTTACCATTCGTACCCGTAATACCAATTAATTTAATATTTTTATCTTTAGGAAGAAGACGATAAGACATCTCAGTTTCATTGATTACTTCTATCCCAAGTTCTTTAGCTTTTAACACATATTTATGATCAATAGGAATCCCAGGATTCTTAATCAAATATTGAAAACTATTATCCAATAAATCATCAGGATGGGATCCAAAAATAAACTCAACTCCTAAATCTCGTAATTCCTGAATTTTTTCCAAATCATGTTTATCTTCTTCTTTTCCATCATTAACAATTACTGTATTACCCCGTGCTATCAAAACCTTAGCAACTTCATATCCACTTCTAGCAAAACCCAAAACCAATATTTTACTATTTTCAAACATTATCATCACCTATTATTCATTATACTATATTTTTCCCCAGATTTGCGAAAAATAAAAAAATATGATATAATAACATCCATTATCAAAAGGGGAGATTATGATGAAAATTATTACATTGTCAGAAGAACAATTTAATCGATTCAGTGAGAATCATCGATATGGCAATCTTTATCAAACCACTAACTATGCAAAAGTAATGAAACAAGAAGGATTTCACTATCACTTATTGGGATTTACGAATAACAGCAATGAACTAATCGGAGCCACTATGGTCCTTTTTAAAAAAACATTTCTAAACTATAAAGTAGCATATGCTCCCTTTGGCTTTCTAATAGATTATTCCAACAATGATTTAATAGAAGAGCTAACAAACAAATTAAAGAAATTATTAATCAAACAAAAATTTATTTATTTAAAGATGAACCCTAGAATTTATTGTTCGGAAAGAGATAGAAAAGGAAATATTCTTTCTTATAATCCTGAAACGAATGATATTTTAGAAATATTGCAACGAAATGGATATATTCATAACGGTTTTAATAATTTTTTTGAAAATCAAAAGCCGCGTTGGAATGCAGTTCTAAGATTAACTGCCTCTAATGAACGGCTATATAAAAATCTAAGTAAGCAAACTCGAAATAAAATTAGTAAAGCAACAAGAAAGGGAGTAGAAATCTATGAGGGAACTGAAAAAGATTTAGACATATTATATGAATTTATCAAAAAGAAACATAATCGAAGTTTAAAATACTATAAAAATGTTCTGAAAGAATTCCATGAAGATGCCAAAATTTATTTAGCCAAAATCAATACGCAAAGCTATGTTAAAAAAAGCAAAGAAGAATATGAAGCAGAATTAAAAATGAATGAGCAAATGAATGAAAATCTACAAAAGGCTAGTAGAAGAGGAAAAGATATTACGCGAATTATTAACAAAAAGATGGAATCAGATAAAAGATTGACTAAATGTCAAAACAATCTAGTGCAAGCTACTAATTATTTTAGTAACTATCCAGATGGACTTATCATTGGTGGATTATTAGCAATCAAATATCAAAATGGAATGAATTTGATAATCGAAGGTTTTGATCCAAAATATAGAAGTTTTAATCCAAACTACTTACTAAAATGGGAAATAATCAAAAAACTAAATTTAGAAGAATATAAATATTTTAATTTAAATGGTATTGTAGGTGAATTTAAAGAAAAGAATAAGTATTCTGGACTAAATGAGATGAAACTAGGATACAATGCCAGCGCTATGGAATATATTGGAGAATTTGATTTAATTATCAATAAAACAGTATACAATCTCTATCAAACAAAATCAGAAAAAAGTAAGAAAGAAAAATAATTCTCTCTTACTTTTTTTAACAAAAAAATCCTAAGTATTCTTAGGATTTTAGTTTTATCTTAAATATAGTGAATTAAGCATCAATCTTGCTAACAGAACCAGCACCAACAGTACGTCCACCTTCACGGATAGAGAATTTTGTACCTTGTTCTAGTGCAATTGGATGAATTAATTCAACTGTCATACTTATGTTATCACCTGGCATAACCATTTCAACACCAGCAGGAAGTGTAATAACTCCTGTTACATCTGTTGTTCTGAAATAGAATTGAGGACGATAGTTTGCAAAGAATGGAGTATGACGTCCACCTTCTTCTTTACTAAGTACATAAACTTCTGCTTCGAACTTAGTATGTGGTGTAACAGTTCCTGGTTTAGCAAGTACTTGACCACGTTCTACTTGCTCACGAGAAATACCACGAAGTAATACTCCAGCATTATCTCCAGCTTGAGCAAAGTCTAATTGTTTACGGAACATTTCAATTCCTGTAACAACTGTTTTTTGAGTAGGACGAATACCAACGATTTCAACTTCATCATTAAGTTTTAATTGTCCACGTTCAACACGTCCAGTAACAACAGTTCCACGTCCAGTAATTGTAAATACATCTTCAATACTCATTAAGAATGGTTTATCAGTATCACGTACTGGAGTTGGAATCCACTCGTCAACTGCATCCATTAATTGCTTAATAGATTCTACATATTTAGGATCTCCTTCAAGAGCTTTTAAAGCTGATCCACGAATAATTGGAGTATCGTCACCTTCAAATCCGTATTCATTTAATAAATCACGAACTTCCATTTCAACTAACTCTAATAATTCTTCATCGTCAACCATATCACATTTATTTAAGAACACTACCATTCTTGGTACACCAACTTGACGAGCAAGTAAGATGTGTTCACGAGTTTGTGCCATAGGTCCATCAGTAGCAGCAATAACTAAGATTGCACCATCCATTTGTGCTGCACCAGTAATCATGTTTTTAACATAGTCAGCATGTCCTGGACAGTCTACATGAGCATAATGACGATTAGCTGTTTCATACTCAACATGAGCAGTATTAATAGTAATACCTCTTTCTCTTTCTTCAGGTGCTTTGTCAATATCCTCGAATTTAACTTCTGCATTTAATACTTTAGTAATAGCAGCAGTTGTAGTAGTTTTACCATGGTCAACGTGACCAATTGTTCCTACATTAACATGTGGTTTTGTACGATCAAATTTTTCTTTTGCCATGTTTCATTTCCTCCTTTTAATTTATACATATTATATTTTATCTAACAATTGAATATTTTTCAACTGTTTTGATACTTTTTTTAGTTTCTGACAAAATATCTATAACAACAAGATACAATTCAGTATCTTGTTATTATTTTTTAATTACCGCTCTTTTTAATAATTTCTTCAGCGATATTTTTAGGTACTTCTTCATAATGATCAAATACCATAACGAAGTTTCCACGTCCTTGTGTATTAGAACGTAAACTTGTAGCATATCCAAACATTTCAGAAAGTGGTACCATAGCATCTAATCTAACAGCATTGCCAACACTTTCTTGACCAAGTGGACGTCCACGACGACTAGTTAAGTCACCCATAACATTACCAAAATATTCATCTGGTGTTGTTACTTCTACTTTCATAATTGGTTCAAGAAGTACAGGTTTACATTTGTTCTTAGCTTCTTTTAAAGCAAAGCTAGCAGCAATCTTAAATGCCATTTCATTAGAGTCTACATCATGATAAGATCCATCAAATAATGTAGCTTTAACATCAATCATAGGATATCCTGCTAATACTCCGGTTTGTAAAGCTTCTTGTAAGCCCTTATCTACAACTGGAATATATTCACGAGGAACAACACCACCAACGATTGCATCGACAAATTCATATCCTTTATCAGGATTTGGTTCAAACTTAACCCATACATGACCATATTGTCCACGTCCACCAGATTGTTTGATATATTTACCTTCACAATCAGCAGCCTGACGAAGTGTTTCACGATAAGCTACTTGTGGTTTACCAATATTGGCTTCTACTTGGAATTCATCTTTCATTCTTGTAACAAGTACATCTAGATGTAACTCACCCATACCAGCAATTACTGTTTGCCCAGTTTCTTGATCTGTATGTACTCTAAATGTTGGATCCTCTTCTGCTAATTTTTGTAAAGCAACACCCATTTTTTCTTGATCTGCTTTTGTTTTTGGTTCAACAGCTACTTCAATAACTGGTTCTGGGAATTCCATAGATTCCAAAATTACAGGTTTCTTTTCATCACATAAGGTATCACCAGTTGTTGTATTCTTAAGTCCAACAATAGCAGCAATATCTCCAGTATATACATCTGTAATTTCTGTTCTATTATTTGCATGCATTAAAAGCAAACGCCCAACACGCTCTTTCGTATCCTTAGTTGAGTTTAATACATAAGAACCACTGGATAAGTGTCCAGAATAAACTCTAAAGAATGTTAAACGTCCAACGAATGGATCGGTCATAACTTTAAATGCCAATGCACTAAATGGTTCATTATCAGATGGATGTCTAACTGCTGGATTACCATCCAAATCAGTTCCTTCAATAGAAGCAATATCTGTAGGAGCAGGTAAATAGTCAATAACAGCATCTAGTAATAATTTAATACCTTTGTTTCCTAAAGCTGTTCCACACATAACTGGGAAAAACTTAACAGCAAGCGTACCTGTACGGATTGCTCTTTTGATCATATCAACAGTTACTTCTCCACCATCTAGATAAGTTTCCATTAATTCATCATCATATTCAGCAACAGCTTCCACAAGTTCATTGTGTTTTTCTTCCGCAATCGCTTTAAGATCTTCAGGAATTTCAATTTCTTTTGATTCTTCTTCTTGATTGCCATCGTATTCATAAGCTTTCATAGTAACAAGATCAATAACACCACGGAACTCACTTTCAGCACCAATTGGCCATTCAATAGGTTTTGCATTAACACCTAAACGAGATGCAATCGTACCTAAAGTATATTCAAAGTTAGCACCCATTTTGTCCATCTTGTTAGCGAAAATAATACGTGGTACAGAAAATTCTGTAGCTTGACGCCAAACTGTTTCTGTTTGTGGTTCAACCCCCGCTTGTGAATCTAGTAATGCTACTGCACCATCTAGTACTCTTAAACTACGACTAACTTCAACTGTGAAGTCTACATGCCCTGGAGTATCGATAATATTCATACGATATCCTTTCCAATAGGCAGTCGTTGCTGCAGAAGTGATAGTAATACCACGTTCTTGTTCTTGTTTCATCCAGTCCATTTGGCTAGCACCATCATGGGTTTCACCAATTTTATGAATCTTTTTCGTATGGAATAAGACACGCTCAGTAGTAGTTGTTTTTCCTGCATCGATATGTGCCATAATTCCAAAATTTCTTGTCTTTTCTAACGACGTTTCACGAGCCATATTCTAATCCTTTCCTACCAACGATAATGTGCAAATGCTTTGTTAGCTTCTGCCATTCTATGGGTATCTTCACGTTTTTTAACTGCTGCTCCAGTTCCATTGGAAGCATCAATAATTTCATTAGCAAGATTTTCAGCCATTCCTTTTCCGCCTCTAAGTCTTGCATAATTAACCAACCAACGAAGCCCTAAAGCTTGACTTCTTTCAGGACTAACTTCAATTGGAACTTGATAGTTAGATCCACCAACACGACGAGATTTTACTTCAAGTAATGGTTTAATATTCTCTAATGCTTTATTAAAAACATCTAGTGGATTTTCTCCAGTTTTTTCTTTAATCATATCAAAAGCATCATATAAAATAGTTTGAGCTTTTCCTTTTTTACCACCAATCATCATACGATTAATTAATTTTGTAACAACTTTTGAATTGTATATAGGATCTGCTAAAACATCTCTTTTAACTGCTTGTCTTTTACGCATGATTATATCCTCCCTTCACAATGATTATTTCTTATTTTACTTTTTAGGTTTCTTAGCACCATATTTACTACGACCTTGTTTTCTATCTTTAACTCCAGCTGTATCTAAGGTACCACGAATGATGTGATAACGAACTCCGATTAAGTCCTTAACACGTCCACCACGAACCAAAACAACACTATGCTCTTGTAAGTTATGTCCTTCACCAGGAATATAAGTATCTACTTCTTTTCCATTAGATAAACGAACACGAGCATACTTTCTTAAAGCTGAGTTTGGTTTCTTTGGTGTCTTAGTACCTACACGAGTACAAACTCCACGTTTTTGTGGACTATTCAATTTAGTAGATTTTCTTTGAATAGTATTAAGTCCAAATCCTAATACTGGAGATTTACTCTTTCTCACTTTATCAGTTCTCTTTTTTTTAATCAACTGTTGTATCGTAGGCATATTTTATCTCTCCTTTCTTTACACATAACCAGGTGTATCATAATTCTATCTAAATATAAGTTTTGCCCAAAGCAAAACCTAAATTTATTAGCATGTATAATATAACATTCTTAACTAGGAAAGTCAATAAAAAACTATAAAATATTAGGATAAAATATAGAAATAGATAGCCAATAATAAAACATAATACCACTAAATGCAGAATGCATATATTTCTTTTTCATAAAATTCCATGTGAAATAGAATGAATAAATTCTTCTGTTAAATTATAAGTCTTCTATTTCATATTTCAAAACATAAAATAATGATAAAAAATAAAAAGATAATGTATATTATCTAATCAGCCAAGTCCTAAATTAGAGGCACCAATGCTAATTAAAATAATAGCAATAAAGAATACCAACAGAAATGCTAGTAATACCCCAAGTCCCCAACCACGATTATTTAAATGAAACATGCTATCACCTCTAATGATATTATTATATGATAAAACCAAAGAAAAAGGAAGATAAACCACAATATTTCTTCCATATAAAAATAGTATAAAAAAATTATAAAATATTAAAAATATATATTTTATTTGAAAGTTTTCATTTTCTGAAAAGCCTGTTCAATCACTTGAAATTGTTCTGAAAACACATTTTTTTGTTCTAATAAATCTGTATTCTCTTCTTCTAACTGTTTCTTTTCTGCTTCTATTTGGATCAATTGCTCTTTTAAGCTTTGTAGCTCTTCTTTTAAACTTTGATTTTCTTTTTCCAATACAGAATAATTAGATTGAACACTATCCATATTGATATGTGCCTTAGAACAAATTAAGTTATTACAAGCATCTATTAGCTTTCTAATATCTTCACTAAGTTCCACCTCACCAACTACTTCAGAAATCGTATTAATATCTAATATATCCCCACCTGCAATAGTATCTACCAAAAAACTCAAAACATTAGAATCAGTTTGTTTGGATTCTAAATTAGCTTTTGTTTTATTAATAGAGAAAAAATAATCACTAGAAGTAGAAGGAGTAGCATCATATTTTTTAGCGAAACTTATTACTCTTTTTAAAGCATCTATTTTATCATTTAAAGAAACTTTGATACTATTAGTATAATTTGCATTACGATTATTTATTTTCATATGATATGGATAAGTTAAATCTTGTTTAAATGCTATTCTACTAATATAATTATCAAATTCACTGTAATCATCATATTTTCTAGAAGTAACAGGCAAATAAATAAAATCAACTGTAGGACTTTTCACTAATCCTAAAATCCCATAAGAACTAAGTGCTATTTTTCTAACAATATAATAGTCACAAACTTCAGCCATTTCTTCTACTTGATAGGTTCTTTCTCTATCGTATTTAATCACAAATACAAGATCATCTGTTCTAATTTTAATATTAGATAAAAAGGAATCTAATTTTTCATGAACATTTTTGGAAAAAATAGAATTACTATCCAGTTTTCCACTACTAATTAATCTAGAAAATTGATAGGAATTTTCTAAAAAATAATGAAGAGAATCATAAGAATTAGTTGCGGATTTAAAAAATCCCAATTGTCTTAAGTAATCAATATTAACACCTAAAAGATGAGCAATATGATTTTTAGGTACCATAATATTTAACATTTCACCATTAGCAAGATATAAAACCTGTTGATTAGTATCAAAAGTCATTCTATCATATCGTTCTACACAATCATTAATTTTATCAATTATAGCATTAAATTCACCTGTAGTCATAATATAACCCCCCTTTTTAAGTGGTCATATTATATCCCCCCCCCCCCCACCACCTTGTCAAGAGGGAATACTTTTCTTTAAAAAGTATACTAATAAATTAAAACTAATAATACTCATTTTGGTTAAATATAAATAGGATAATTTTAATTTCAAAAAATTGATAATTGCAGCCAAAATGTTAACAAAAAACATCAATCAATAACACATCATAATATGATAATAAGGAATAGCAAAAAATTCTAAAATCTCTTTAAAAAAGAAAAAAAAGAAGAGTCTACATAAACTCTTCTTCTAATGTTTCAAGTGGTTCTTCATCCACAAACTGACTAGCTAAATCAAAATCAACATTTTTATATTTTTTAGCACCTGTACCAGCTGGGATTAATTTACCAATAATAACATTTTCTTTTAATCCTTCTAGGTGATCAACTTTACCACGAATAGCGGCATCTGTTAAAATACGAGTCGTTTCTTGGAAACTTGCTGCAGATAAGAATGATTCTGTCTCTAGAGAAGCCTTGGTAATACCTAAAAGAATTGGTCTACCACTAGCTGGTTTTTTACCAGTAATAATAGCTTCTTTATTAGCACTAGTAAAGGTTGAAAAGTCTACCAAGGCTCCTGGTAAGAACTTCGTTCCTCCTCCTTCAACAATACGAATCTTACTAATCATTTTGCTAGCAATTACTTCAATATGTTTATCAGAAATGTCAACACCTTGACTACGATAAGTATTTTGAACTTCTTTTAAGATATATTCTTGAGTAGTAAGTGGATCCGTTACAGCAAGTAATTCTTTAGGGCTAATTGCACCTTCGGTAAGCTTTTCACCTGCTACTACTTTAGAACCCTTTTCTACACGAAGTTTAGCGCCATAATTGGTAACATGTTCTTTGGTTTCAACATCATTCTTAATGGAAATTCTAAACTTACCATGATCTTCATCAATCTTCGTAACTTCACCATCAATTTCAGCAATGGTTGCTTTTCCTTTTGGAATACGAGCTTCAAATAATTCTTGTACACGAGGAAGACCTTGGGTAATATCTTCTCCACCAGCAACTCCACCAGTATGGAAAGTTCTCATGGTCAACTGTGTACCAGGTTCTCCAATAGATTGAGCTGCCATAACTCCAATAGCTTCTCCAACTTCTACTAAGTTACCTGTAGCTAAGTTACGTCCATAACATTTTTGACATACACCATGGTTAGAAGCACAAGTTAAAATTGTACGAATTTCAACTTCTTCAACACCACTAGCTACAATCTTATCAGCAAGCTGTTCTGTTACAAAAGTTAATTTATCACAAATCACTTCTTTGGTTTCTGGATGAATTACTTTCTTATTTGTAAATCTACCAACAATTCTATCTCTTAACGATTCAATCACAGCACCAGTTTTATCATTAATGAATGCGCGAACTACAACACCTTGATCAGTTTCACAATCTTCTTCGCGAACGATAATATCTTGACTAACATCTACCAAACGACGAGTTAAATATCCAGAATCAGCTGTTTTCAAAGCAGTATCAGCACTACCTTTACGAGCACCATGAGTACTTAAGAAGAACTCAGATACTGACAATCCTTCTTTGAAAGAAGATAATACTGGAATTTCTACACTTTCTCCATTAGGTTTTGCCATTAATCCACGCATACCTGCAACCTGTGTAAAGTTAGAAATATTACCACGTGCTTTAGAATGCATCATCATGAAAATTGGATTATCCATATCCGCATTCGCTTTTTCTTGAAGTTCTGCTTGAACTTGATCTTTAGCACTATTCCATGTTTCCACTACTTTCTCATATCTCTCTTGATCAGTAATCAAACCACGTTTATATTGTTTATTAATATTATCTACAATTTTCTGAGCATCCTGAACAATTTCAGGTTTCTTATCACTGCTTACAACATCAGCCATAGATACCGTAATACCAGCAATCGTAGAATATTTAAATCCTAAATCTTTTAATTTATCCAACATGATAGAAGTCTCAGTTGTTTTATAGCGTTTAAAAATCTGCGCAATAACTTTTTCTAAAACACCTTTAGCAAAAGGTTTCACAAGTGGCATATTAGCTACTACTTCAGGAATATTCTTTCCCATCTCAATGAAATATTTATTAGGTGTAATATTTTGAATATTATCATCAGTAGGTTCATTAATATAAGGGAAAGAATCCGGTAAAATTTCATTAAATTTAACCTTACCAACAGTAGTAACTAAGTACTTTCCATGTTGTTCTTCCGTAAATAATTTATATTTGAAAGAATCTACTGGAATTACGATTCTGGTATGAAGAGTTACTTCTCTTCTTTCATAAGCCATTAAAGCTTCGTTAGTGTTTCTGAAAATTCTTCCTTCATCTGGAAGACCAGCTTTTTCCATCGTAATATAATAATTACCTAATACCATATCTTGAGATGGAGTTACAATCGGATCTCCTGATTTTGGATGTAAAATGTTGTTAGCACCTAACATTAAAAGTCTAGCTTCAGCTTTTGCTTCTTCGGATAAAGGTACATGAACTGCCATTTGATCTCCATCGAAGTCAGCATTAAATGCTGTACAAACAAGTGGATGCAAACGAATAGCTTTACCACCAATTAATACCGGTTCAAAAGCCTGAATACCAAGTCTATGAAGTGTAGGAGCACGGTTTAATAATACAGGATGCTCTTTGATTACTTCTTCTACAACATCCCAAACAATAGGATCTTGATTTTCAATTAATCGCTTAGCAGCTTTGATATTATGAGCAATATCTTTGCTTACTAATCCATGAATAACATGTGGTTTAAATAACTCAAGTGCCATTTCTTTTGGAATACCACATTGATACATTTTAAGAGATGGCCCAACGACAATAACACTACGACCAGAATAATCAACACGTTTACCAAGTAAGTTTTGACGGAAACGTCCTTGTTTTCCTTTTAACATGCTAGAAAGTGATTTTAAAGGTCTATTACCAGCACCAGTTACACTTCTACCACGACGTCCATTATCAAATAAGGCATCAACAGCTTCTTGCAACATACGTTTTTCATTTTGAATAATGATACTAGGAGCACCTAAATCAATTAACTTCTTTAAACGATTATTACGATTAATGACACGACGATATAAATCATTCAAATCACTAGTTGCGAACCTACCACCATCTAATTGGATCATTGGTCTTAACTCTGGTGGAATTACTGGAATACAATCCATAATCATCCATTCTGGTTTATTGCCAGATTTATGGAAAGCATCTAATACATCAATTCGTTTAAGTAAACGAGTTCTTTTTTGACCTTGAGCATCTTCTAACTCTTTAGTAAGTTCATTTAATTCTGCTTCAATATCTACTTTTTTCAAAAGCTCTTTGATAGCTTCTGCTCCCATACCAACCTTAAAAGTATTACCATATTTTTCATAGTAAGCACGATATTCTTTCTCTGATAAAGTTTGTTTATTTTCTAAAGGCGTATTTCCTTTATCAATCACAACATAACTTACAAAATATAATACTTCTTCAAGATCTCTTGGACTCATATCCAAAACAAGACCCATACGGCTAGGTACACCTTTAAAGAACCAAATATGAGAAACAGGAGACGCAAGTTCAATGTGACCCATTCTCTCACGTCTTACTTTACTACGAGTAACTTCAACTCCACAACGATCACATACGATATTTTTATAACGAACTCTCTTATATTTACCACATGCACACTCGAAATCTTTTGTAGGTCCAAAAATTTTCTCGCAGAATAATCCGTCACGTTCTGGTCTTAAAGTACGATAGTTAATCGTTTCTGGTTTCTTAACTTCACCATAACTCCATTCACGAATCTTTTCAGGAGATGCAATACCAATTTTTAAAGCTTCAAATTTATCTACTGCTATCATTTTTATTCATCCCCTTCCATTAAATCTTTCTCTATCAATTCTTCATCAAAATCTAAGTCAAAATCATCATCAAATTCGCTATCATCATCTTCATAGCTGTCATCTTCTTCACTGTCCGAAGCAGTGGAAATAAGCGGTGCATCCATCTCAGGCTCATTAGGATTGAAATCATCTTTATATTCTTCTTGTTCAATTTCTTTTAAATCCAATTCATTACCTTCATCATCAATAATAGAAATATCAAGTCCTAAAGCTTGGAATTCTTTCATAAGTACTCTAAAGGATTCTGGCATACCAGCCTGATTAATTTCTTCACCCTTAACAATAGATTCATATACTTTAACACGGCCAAGTACATCATCGGATTTATAAGTAATAATTTCCTGTAAAGTATGAGCAGCACCATAAGCTTCTAGCGCCCAAACTTCCATTTCTCCAAATCTTTGTCCACCAAATTGTGCTTTACCACCAAGTGGTTGTTGTGTTACTAAGGAATAAGGTCCGGTAGAACGGGCATGAAGTTTATCATCAACCATATGATGTAGTTTAATCATATACATCACACCAACAGAGATACGATTATCAAATGGTTCTCCGGTACGACCATTATATAGAACTGTTTTTCCATCTTCATCCATTCCAGCTTCCTTCATCATATCGATGATATCTTGGTTCTTAGCACCATCGAATACTGGAGTAGCTACATGAATATTTAATTTCTTAGCAGCCATACCTAAGTGTAATTCTAAAATTTGTCCTAAGTTCATACGAGAAGGTACACCTTGTGGATTTAACATAATATCAACTGGTGTTCCATCTGGTAAATATGGCATATCTTCACTTGGTAAAATCAAGGAAATAACACCTTTGTTACCATGACGTCCAGCCATTTTATCACCAATTTGAATCTTACGCTTTTGAGCAATATATACACGAATAACTTTGCTAACACCTGCTGGCAATTCATCATTATCTTTACGAGAATAAATCTTAACATCATGAACAATACCTTCTCCACCATGTGGAACACGTAAAGAAGTATCTCTTACTTCACGAGTCTTTTCTCCAAAAATAGCGTGTAATAATTTTTCTTCAGAAGTAAGTTCAGCCATACCTTTAGGAGTAACTTTACCAACTAAAATATCGCCTTCTTTTACTTCCGTACCAATGATAACGATACCATTTTCATCTAAGTTCTTACGAGCATCATCACCAACATTTGGAATATCACGAGTAATCTCTTCAGGACCTAGTTTGGTTTCACGACATTGCATTTGATAATCTTCAATATGAATAGAAGTATAAACATCATCTCTAACTAATTTTTCATTCAAGATAACAGCATCTTCATAGTTATATCCATCAAAAGTCATGAAAGCAACTACGACATTCTTACCTAAAGCTAGCTCTCCCTGATCCATACTAGGACCGTCGGCAATAACATGTCCACGCTCTACTTTATCACCAACTTGAACAATAGGTCTATGGTGATAGCATGAATCCTGGTTAGATTCTTCAAAGTTTGCTAAATAATAAGTGTCTTTTCCAGTTTTATTTTTAATCACAATTTGTTTAGCATCTACATACTCAACAATTCCATCTGCTTTGGCTACAATAGCAGCACCACTATCTCTAGCAGCAATATATTCAACACCTGTTCCAACCAAAGGAGCTTCTGCTTTTAATAAAGGAACAGACTGACGTTGCATGTTAGCACCCATCAAAGCACGAGTAGCATCATCATGCTCTAGGAATGGAATACAACTTGTAGTAACAGCAACTACTTGTTGTGGTGAAACATCGATATAATCTACTTGTTCAGGTTTTACCAAAATGGTATCTCCTCTAAAGCGAGCAGAAACTTGACTGTCTGTCATAATATTATTATCATCCGTAGAAACAGTAGCTTGTGCAATAATAACATCATTTTCTTCATCAGCTGTTAAATAGTCAACCTGTTCTGTAATTTTACAGTTTTCTACTTTACGATATGGAGTCATGATAAATCCATATTCATCTACTTTTGCATAACTTGCAAGCGAAGTAATCAATCCGATATTAGCACCTTCTGGAGACTCAATAGGACAAATTCTACCATAGTGAGATGGATTAACATCACGTACTTCCATACCAGCACGATCACGAGATAATCCTCCAGGTCCTAAAGCTGATAAACGACGCTTATTAGTTAACTCACTAATAGGGTTAATCTGATCCATGAATTGTGATAATTGACTAGATCCAAAGAACTCTTTCATCGCTGCTGTTACAGGTCTAATATTAATCAATGTTTTAGGGGTTACTTCTTCCATTTCCTGAGTAGTCATACGTTCACGAATAACTCTTTCCATACGAGATACACCAATTCTAAATTGGTTTTGTAATAACTCTCCTACTTGACGAATACGACGATTTCCTAAATGATCAATTTCATCGTAATTACCAACACCTTCTAATAAACATAAGTAATAAGAAACTGCTGCATATATATCAGAAATAGTAAGTCTTTTCACTTCAAGAGTTTGATCATTACCAATAACAGTAATTTTCTCTTTTTTATTATTTGGATTATAAATTTTAATTTCTTGAATTAATTTGTAATAATCTAATTCTTCATTAATCTTAGCTTCTCTAACACCATATCCATCTTCTAACATTGGTCTTAGTTGATCAAGAACATCTTTAGTAAGTAAAGTACCTTTTTCAAAAATAACTTCACCGTTTACTTTAATATCTTCTGCTAATGTTTGATTTAGTAATCTATCAATAACATTTAACTTACGATTAAATTTATAACGACCAACTTTAGCTAAATCATAACGAAATTCATCAAAGAATCTAGTAATAATTTGATTCTTAGAAGAATCCAAAGTAGCAGGTTCTCCTGGTCTTAATTTTTCATAAATTTCAATCAATGCTTCATCTGTATTTCTAGTAGAATCTTTTAATATAGTATTCTCGATATATTGATTTTTTCCAAACATATCACGAATATCATCATCACTAGACAATCCAAAAGCACGCAACAATGTCGTCAATGTTACTTTTCTAGTTCTATCAATTCTTACATATAGTACATCCCTAGCATCCGTTTCGAACTCTAGCCATGTACCACGAGTTGGAATAATTTGTGAAGTAATTAATTCTCTACCATTTTTATCAATTTCACGATTAAAATATACACTTGGAGAACGCACTAATTGACTGACAATAACACGTTCAGCACCATTAATAATAAATGTGCCACTATCTGTCATAATAGGCATATCACCTAAGAATATTTCTTGTTCTTTTACTTCTCCAGTCTCATGATTGAAAAGTCTTACATCAACCTTAAGAGGAGCAGAATAAGTTGTTTCTCTATCTTTACATTCTTTAATAGAAAATCTTGGTTCATCAAAATGATAATCACCAAATTCTAGAGATAGAGTACCAGAAAAATTTTCTACGGGGAATAAGTCCTCAAATACCTCTTTAATACCATTAGTAATAAAATCTTGGTATGATTCTGTTTGGATTTCTAATAAATCCTTAAGTTCATAAGTATTTCTAATTCTAGAAAAACTTCTTCTTTTACGATGGTCACCACAGTTAATAGTCTTAAATGCCACTAAAATTCACCCCTATACATTAATAATCAAAGAACATATTTATTAAAAAATAATACGTTGCCAATTTATATTATTAGCATAAAATTCGCAACAAGTCAACGAATTTCACACTTTATTACAAAAAAACCTTTATTTTTTTCAAGCACTTCTACTTTATACACTTTTTCCAAATCTTTTAATAAAGATTTAGCACCTTGATCCTTATGAATCACCAAAAATAATTTTCCTTGATTCGTCAAATATTCTTTTGCACCAAACAATATTTCATAAACAATTTTCTTCCCTGCTCTAATTGGTGGATTGGTAATAATCGTATCAAAAACACCATCTATTTTTTCATAACAATTGCTTTCTAAAATATTAGCGGTTACTTTATTTTCTTTAGCATTCATTTGCGCTAAATGCAAAGCTCTTTTATTCACATCACACATAGTAACTGGTTGATTTGTAAGCTTAGAAGCCATAATCCCAATTGCCCCATATCCACAACCAACATCCAAAATATCTCCTTCTACCTCATCCCAAGGAATATTTTCTAGTAATAACCTCGTTCCAAAGTCCAGATGATTCTTACAAAAAACACCATTATCTGAAAAAAAGTGAAATACATAACCCAACAACTCTACATCAAAATTTCTAATCTCACTCTTCAAATTAACATTATCAAAATATTGTGCCAAGATAGACCACCCCAAAAAGCAAAAGAACTAACTATCAATGTATAAATAGTTAGTTCTCCTTTCGTATCTATATAATACACCATAAACTGATTATTTTCAAGAAAATTTTCTAAAAACATTTGTCGAATAAAATAAAAAGTGGTATAATAGGCCACTAACAAGAAAGGAAGAAAAATATGCAAAATAGACAAGTAGGAACATTAACTGAACAAGAAGTAAAAGACTATATTCACACCCAATATGAGTATCTAGATTTGACACAAGAAGAATTTGATCGTTATGTTAAATTTATTTTAAAAATCGATCGTTTCAAATCATGGAATCGTAAATTAAAAAATATAATGAATGCCTTTGATTTTTTTGAATCAAAATTTAATCAAGTATATGAATTATTCTTACAAAGAGGCTACTCCCAAGAAACAAGTCTAGAACTTGCTAAGAATGGTGTACTATATTCCGATAGGCGTAACTATAATACAGATTTTAATATTTTAAGAGTATTAGACTTCGAAGAAGTAGTAATCCGACAAAATGTATTACTTTATAAAAGAATTCCTGAAAAAATTCATGCTAAAAAATGCTATTTTATGGATATCAACGATCAAGAAAATCAAACTATAACAAATCTATTGAAAATAACAGATAACAATTTTGAAAAAAAATTCTCGGTTGATGTTACCAAACTATTAAAAAGATATCCATTAACAGAAGAGACCAAAAATGTATGGGCTTACCTAGCTAACTTAAAAGATAAAGATTTATTTTCTGAATTTCAATTAACCCGTAGAGAAATGGCTGCTATATATCCAACTAGTATCGAAGAAATTGCCCTTCTAAAAATGATAGCAAAATTATCAGATACAGAAATCGTAGAAAAATATGGTATCACAAGAAAAGAATTATTACAGAAGCACCCGTTAAACAATGATACTTTAAAAGCAATTAAGGCAATTCATACTGCAAAAGATGAAACCGTTCAAAAACTATTTCACCAATCAAAAAAAGAAGTATTACAACTAAGAACAATTTCAACAGAAATGATTAAAATTGCAAACAGAGATATTCGCATCAGTCGTGGTACACCCTGCTCAAGGGAAGAGTTATTACAAATGTTTAAAAGCAAAAAGAAGGGAACTTACCCAAATGGATAGTTCCTTTTATCATGTATCATTTTTTCTTACTTTTGATTTCCTCTATTTTTTAGAAATAACGATTCATAATTATCTTCATATAAATCACAGACTTACTCTGACTTTCTTATCTGTGAATAAGATAGTTCTAACTTTAAACAAAAGAAATATTTTTCTTTTGATATATGACTGATAATTACAAAAATATTTTTGACTTTATAAAATACATATCACAATTTTCAAAAATTCATTACTGCTAAATTTTATAGTTGATACTTCTAAATAGAATATAAAAAACTGATATTAGAAATATGAATCCCAATATCAGTTTAAAAACCTACTATAAATTTATTTTACTTAAATTCAACAGTAGCTCCAGCCTCTTCAAGCTTAGTTTTAATTTCATTAGCTTCATCTTTAGAAACATTTTCTTTAACAGTACCATTAGTATCTACAATATCTTTAGATTCTTTTAAACCTAATCCAGTAATTTCACGAACTACTTTGATTACATTAACTTTAGCAGCACCACCATCAGCGATTACTACTGATACAGTAGCACTTCCTTCATCTTCACCAGCTCCAGCTGCAGGAGCAGCAGCAACTGCTACAGCAGATGGATCTACTCCAAATTCTTCTTTCATTGCATCTACTAATTCTTTAATTTCTAAAAGACTCATTTCTTTTAAGCTTTCAATAAAGCTTTCTTTTGTTAATTTAGCCATTTTATATTCCTCCTTAAATTTTTAAATTATTCATTTCCTTCTTTTTGCTTAGCATATAAATCCAAACAGATAGATAAATCTTTTGGAATTCCAATCAATGCACCAGCTAACATAGTAAGTAGTCCTTCTCTTGATGGAATCTTTGCAAGTTCTGCAAGTTGTTTTTGGTCAGAAATCTCACCATCTACAATCCCTACTTTTAAAACTAATGCTGGATGAGTTTTAGCAAACTCTGTTAAAACCTTAATTGGAGCAACTGCATCATCACCATAAGCAAAAGCACTTGGTCCTTCTAAACTAGAAGTAACATCAATATTTAAATCATGAAATGCTCTAGCCATCAAAGTATTTTTATATACTTTATAGTCAGCCCCAACTTCACGAAGTTTTATTCTTAATTCTTTAGATTCGTTATCTGTAAGACCACGATAATCAAATAAAACCACAGTAGTAGAAGCATCAACTTTAGCTTTTACTTCATCAATAATCTCTTGCTTCTTTGCCAAGATATTTACATTTGCCACCATTACACCTCCTCTTAATTTTTAATTTAGGGATGCCACAAAAAAGTTCTCGGTCTCCCGAGAACTATTAAAACTTTTCTAAAGTCCTCGGCAGGATTTATCTGTATACCTGCTGTCTATGGCACCAACAAATTACTAATATTATATATTACCAATTACTATTTGTCAAAGGAATTTATTAAAACTTTAATTCCAGGACCCATAGTAGTTGTAATAGCGATATTTTTAATATAATCTCCTTTTACAGTAGAAGGTTTTACTTTCAAAATAGTACTCATAAATGCATCAAGGTTTTCTAGTAATTGATCTTCCGTGAAAGATACTTTACCGATAATACCATGAACATTTCCAAAACTATCTGTTCTATATTCAACACGACCAGCTTTTACTTCGTTAACTGCTTTTACAACATCTGTTGTAACCGTTCCAGTTTTTGGATTTGGCATTAATCCCTTAGGTCCTAAAACCTTACCCAATTTACCAAGTAAAGGCATCATATCTGGAGTTGCAATCATAACATCAAAATCGAACCAATTTTCTTTCTCGACTTTTTCTAACATGTCAACATCTCCAACATAATCAGCACCAGCTTCTTTGGCTTTGGTTGCATTTTCTCCCTTCGCTACAACTAAAACTTTTTTTGTTTTTCCTGTTCCATGAGGTAAAACAATTGCGCCTCTTAATTGTTGATCAGCCTTTTTTGTGTCTAAGTTTAATCTTACTGCAACCTCAACAGTAGCATCAAACTTACTAGTTGAAGTCTCTTTTACTAATTTGACAGCTTCTTCTTTTGAATAAGCTTTATTCTTTTCCACTTTTTCACAAGCTGCAACATACTTCTTTCCTCTTTGTTTCACTTTTATTCCTCCTTATGTGGTTTCTTTCGAAATATTCGAAAATACGGATATATCAGGAGTTAAGCGGATCCTCCCACATAGTAATTTAATCTACTACTTCGATTCCCATGTTACGAGCAGTTCCTTCCACAATTTTCATTGCTTCTTCAACTGTGTAAGCATTTAAATCAGGTAATTTCGTTTCTGCAATTTCTTTTAATTGAGCCTTCGTAATAGAACCAACAATTTCACTAGATCCTTTACTAGACCCTTTCTTTACATTAGCAGCTTTCATAATTAAGAAAGGAGCTGGTGGAGTCTTAATTACAAAATCAAAACTTCTGTCATCATAAATAGAAATTTCAACTGGTAAAATATCTCCCATCTTATCTCTTGTTGCATCATTATATTTTGTACAAAAATCTTGTAAATTAATTCCTGCAGGTCCTAACACAGTTCCAACTGGTGGAGCTGGTGTAGCTTTTCCAGCAGCAATTTGTAATTTAATCTTCTTAACAACTTCTTTTGCCACGAAAAACACCTCCTATAATTTTGTCTTCGTGAGTGGTTCAAATAGCTACCCGCTTCTATATGGTACAAATAATCTTTAGACCACATACTATTAGCTTTGCTTCCCACTAATCGAATTTATCTATATTAAAATAATATAGCTCTTAAATGATAACACTAAACCCTCTAAAAATCAAGCATTTTATTTATTATTAGTAACAATAGTAGATTGCTGTGAAGTTTTTGGATAATGAAATTGATTAAACAAATTGAAATCAAGTTTTCCGCTACTTAAAAGTTCTCCAAATTGAAAACCATGATATTCTTGATATTTACTGAAAAGGATTTGATCACTAATATGATACTTCTCTTGCAAACCACTTGTCATCAAACTTTCTTGAGAAACAGATTTCATATCGTAAAATAAATCTAAATCATAAGGAAATAAGTAAGTATTGATAGCAATAGTTTTGAGCTTTCCCATAGAATTTAAAAACCTATTTCTATGCTCTTCATTAAAATCAAGTAGTAAATTATAATTAGCTAAAAGTTTAGTTTTTAAAGTGATATAATCCTCTATACTAACATGCTCTTGATACATATTAACTAGCTACCTCAATTTCAGATATACTTACTTCTACAGAAGTTTCTTGTCCAAATAAATCCACAAGTAACATAATTTTTTGAGTAGCAGTATCTACAGAATCAATCACTCCAAACATACCAGAGAAAGGACCAGATATAATCTTAACTTTACTACCAACTTCTAATTCTTTATTAACATCCAATCTACTCATGCCCATATTATTTAATATTTTGTCTACTTCGTAAGGTTGAAGAGGTGTAGGTTTGGCACCTTTTCCACTAGAACCAATAAATCCCGTTACACCAGGAGTATTACGAACAACATACCAAGCTTCATCGCTCATAACCATCTCAACTAAAATATAGCCAGGGAACATCTTTTTAATTTTTTCTTTGGTTTGACCATCTTTCTCTTCAACTATTTTTTGTTCCGGAACAATTACTCTAAAAATATAATCTTTCATATCCATGCTTTCAGCACGCATTTCCAATTTCTCTTTTACTTTATTCTCATGACCAGAATAAGTATTTACTACATACCATTGCTTATCCATACTAAACACCTGCTTTCAATAATGCAATAATTAAATCTATAATATAGAAAAATAATGCAAAAAATATCACAAATACAATAGTAGCGGCAGAATATTTAACCATATCTTTTTTAGAAGGCCACTTTACTTTAGAAACTTCACTTTTTACCTCTTTCAAAAAGGTAATAATTTTGGAATGTTTTTTAGTTGTTTTTGTCTTTTTTTTCTGCTTTGAATTCTTACTGGAAGCAGTTTTTTTTGTCTTACTGTCTTTCGTCTTAGAAGTAGATTTCTTTTTACTTTCAATCTTTGATAGTTCTAAATCGACATCTATAGTTTCCCTAGTGTCTTTTACAACTTTTGCCATATACCCACCTAACCTTTTTTATCAAAATAAAAACACCTTCCCGTGTTCACCACTAAATTAACACAAAAAGGTTGTAAAGTCAATAACTAAACCAAATAATTCGAAAAATAGAAAAGAACACCCAACATAATAACAACCAACGAAGCAGCTACCGTTAACAAAAAGAAATTATGACCAAAAGCCGCTTCATCCATAGAAGCCAATGCTCTACCCGCTTCTGTCGCTTTGACATATGCCAAACTAGAAGCATTAGTACTAGAATGACCCTTGCTTTGTTTTATAACATGATCAGATAGATAAATATCTGTTCCTACTACTTTTCCAGCTTGATAGCTATCCACTAAAATAGATTTATAATAAGCTCTATCTTCTTCTGGATACCAAAAAGAAAAATTCGCAAAGTGGTTACTAACATAAAGAGGTGCCAACAAACTATTGGAAGAATGATCACTATAAGCCCATAAAGCAACCATAGACATCCAAATCATATTATTTAAAATAGCCATTTCTTTATTATCCGCAACAACACTAGAAATAGGAGCAGTTTTACTAAAAAAATAGATACCATCTTGGAAATAAATATTATGAATGTTAAAATCCGTTACCATCATATTTTTGGCATGCAATTTTTTTAACATCAAATCCATGATAACCAAAGCAGCTCTTTTTTGTTCAACAGGCATATTTTTAAAATTCATATCCATTAAACTAACTCTATCTCCCATAGTATCACCTATTATCATTATATCATTAAAAAGACTTTTTTCAATGTGCTAACCAAAAATATTAAAGAAGCTTCTCTAATTTCAAATAATCTTTCAATTTTTTACGAACCCGAAACAAGATATTAGAAACAGATTTTAAAGATACATCCAATAATTTCATAATATCTTGATTTTGAAAGCCATTCATTTTTAATTCAAAAACACAAGCAGAAAGAAAATCTAATGTTAATAAAAAATTATGAATAACTACTTTCAATTCTTTTTCTTCTACCATTAAATGTGGTAATAATGCTTTTTTATCTTCTAAAATATCAATCAAAGATCCATCTTCTACCATAGAAAGTGGATGAAACAAGGAAATCCCTTGATTTAAATGCTTATGTTTATCTGCTTTTTTCATAGTCAAACAATTTAAGATTTTACTTCGAATTGAAATCATTGCATAAGTATAAAATAAAACATTATTATTAGAGTCATAAGTTTGAATAGCTTGATAAAGACCTAAATATGCTTCTTGAATAATATCATCCACTTCTAATCCATAAAGTCTAGCTTCATTTTGATACTGATAAGCCAATTTTAATATAATGGGTTTATACTTTTGAAATAAAATCTCCCTAGCATCTTCATTTTGTTCTTCTACTAAATACATTACTTCATAATCATTGAAATCTCTATACATTCCCATATCCTACTTTCTTTTCTGTCTAACCACCTCATAAATCATAATTCCTGCAGCTACAGAAGCGTTTAGACTATTTACTTTGCCATACATGGGAATTCTAGCTATAAAATCACAAGATTCACGAACCATTCTAGAAAGGCCATTCCCTTCATTTCCAATCACCAAAGCAATCTTACCAGAATAATCAAGATTGCGATAATCCGTACTATCTTCCATATTCGTTCCAATAATCCAAAAACCATTTTTTTTAAGGTCTTGAATAGTCTGATTTAAATTAGTAACCAGAGAAATCGGAATATTATCAATCGCTCCCGTACTAGTTTTGATTACAGTAGCATTCACGGTTACTCCGCGATCCTTAGGAATAATAATCCCATCTACACCTGCAGCTTCACTAGTACGAATAATAGCCCCTAAGTTATGAGGATCTTCTAAATGATCCAAAATAACAACAAAACTATTTTCATTATCGATAAATTGATGATAATCAGTATAGCTAAAATCCTCAACATCTAGAATTATACCTTGATGCACCCCATTTGCAAGTTGATCTAATTCTTTTTTGCTTCGATACAAAACCGGAATTTTAAATTTTTCTATAAGGATTTTCAATTTTTCATCATGAAATCCTATCTGCAAATACACTTTTCTAACTTTTTCATTTTTTCCCAAAAATTCGAAAGCTACATTTCTACCATATACCAACATAAAATCCTCCATAATAATTACATACAATCAATATGTAATCTAATCTTCTTTATTTTATAGAAGTACTTTCTAATATAAAATTCATAATCTCATCTATTCTATCCCTGCGTTGCATTAAATCTAAATATCCAATCAAAGCTTCTAATCCTGTTGCATGCTTATATGTTAAAATATCACAGTTCTTAGGATGAGAACGACTTTTATAATTTCTAGCTCGTTTAACAACAAGAAGTTCCTCTTCAGTAAAAAAGTTCTTTTCAATAAGATCCGTTAAAAACTTTGCTTGCGCTTTCGCACTCACATAAGAAATAGAAGCTGTTTGTAAATCATTTACATTACCAATTCCTGTTTGGATCAGATATTTTCTAACATAATTCTCGTAAATGGTATCACCCAAATAGGCAAGAACTAAAACATTAATTTCTAATACATTCATCTTACTCCTCCATCGTGATCTTTGATTTTATACTATCAAATCATGCTCATTATAATCAATCATTTCTTGTACTAACTACCTGCTAAAATTATAACATGATTTTAAATAAGAAAAAACTCAATCATGAGTTTTAACATAACAATAATAATACCATTTATCTAAAGGATAAAAAAACAGTTTAATAACAATTAATTTCTATCATTACGGCCAATAATTAATAAAACAAATCGTAGTATCTCAAGTATAGTAGCCGCTACACCAGCTACATAAGTCATAGCTGCTACCTTTAACATATCACGACTTCCATCTATCTCATTAGCATTTAAAACTTGATTACTTTCTAACTCTGTTAGAGCTCTTTTAGAAGCATCAAATTCTACTGGCAAAGTAATTAATTGAAACAATAAAATTACCAAAAGAAGTCCAATTCCTGCCCAGGCAAGTTCCAAAAAGTTAAAAATAAAACCAATAAATATCGCTATGTATCCAAATTTAGAAGCGAAAGAAACAAAAGGAAAAATAGCTCCACGAATCTTAATCATAGTATATCCTTCTTTATGTTGAATAGCGTGTCCCACTTCATGAGCAGCTATGGAAACAGAAGCAATACTATCGCCATGAAATACATCCTTAGATAACCTAACTACTTTTCTATTAGGATCATAATGATCACTTAAAACTCCTTTTACTTCAGTAACATAAATATCTTGTAACCCATGCTGATCTAGAATAATTCTAGCCACTTCTTGCCCAGTCAGACCTTTTTTAGAACGAATTTTACGATAAGTATGATAACGATTATTAACAAAATAATCAGCAACTACTGTAATAATAAATGCAATAATAACAAGTAAATAACCTAATGAATCATAAAAACTATATCCCAAAATATCATCTCCTATAATCTTTCATAAGTAGTCCCTTCTCTAGAGTCTACCAAACGAATTCCTTTTTCTAATAATTCTTCACGAATGGCATCAGCTAAATCAAAATTTTTCTCTTTTTTAGCCAAATTTCTTTCTTCAATCTTAGCAAGAACATAAGAATCCATCTCTTCATCCATTTCGTTCTCTTCTTCAATTAAATCCAAGGATAACACTTTATCAAAATCTTCTATCAAATAAAGCTTCGTAAAATCCGTTAACTCTTTATCTTTTAAAACATCATAAACAAGAGTCAGCATATTAGAAGTATTTAAATCATCTGCTATGGCATCTTGAAATTGTTTCTGATAATAGTCGATCTTATTTTCATGCAAATCTGGTGTTCTATTTAGTTTACGAATACGATTTTTTAATTTCTTATAAGCAGCTTCTGCTTGAGATAATGCCTCATAAGAAAAAACCAACACTTTACGATAATGACTTCCCAAACAAAAATAACGATAACTTAACGGATCATAACCTTTTTCTTCTAATAAGGAAACCGTTAAAAATTCTCCCTTCGATTTACTCATCTTTCCAGTTTGATCATTTAAATGTTCTCCATGAACCCAATAATTACACCATTTATGACCAAAGTAAGCTTCACTTTGAGCAATCTCATTCGTATGATGTGGAAAAATATTATCCACCCCTCCGCAATGAATATCCAAATATTCTCCTAAATATTTTCCACTAATACCACTACATTCAATATGCCAACCAGGATAACCAAGTCCCCAAGGGGAATCCCATCTCATATCTTGATTTTTAAACTTACTATCTGTAAACCATAATACAAAATCAGCAGGATTTCTCTTAGCTTTATCCTCTTCTACTGTATCCCGAACTCCAATCATCAAATCTTCAGAATTTTTACCAGATAATTGATAATAATCATTAGCTTTACTAATATCAAAATAAACATTACCACTAGAAATATAAGCATAACCATCATCTAGCATCTTAGAAATCATTTTTATATAAGTATTAATATGGTGACTAGCTGGCTCTACAACACTAGGCTTCTTAATCTTTAACTTATCACAATCATCAAAAAAAGCATCCGTATAAAATTTAGCGATTTCATAAACCGTTTTCCCTTCCCGTTCAGCTCCCTTAGCCATCTTATCTTCTCCGGTATCTCCATCACTAGTCAAATGACCTACATCCGTAATATTCATAACACGTTTTACTTCATAGCCTAAATACTTTAACCCTTTTTCTAAAATATCTTCAAAAATATAGGTTCGCAGATTTCCAATATGGGCAAAATGATAAACAGTGGGACCACAAGTATACATACGAACAACTCTCTCTTCATGAGGAATAAAGTCTTCCACTTGCCTAGTTAATGTATTATATAATTTCATAACATCACCTTCTTCATTATATTATAAAACTATGGGATAATTGTGAAAATATCCCAGAAAGTTACACTTATTATACCATAAAAGAAAAGATAGTAACTAGATTAGTTTATTGAAATCATAAATCGATAGTATTAAATTACCTATAATAATTTACATCTTTCCCATACTCAACTCTACAATCCAATCATAACACATAAAAAGAGGAGTATCTCCTCTAATTAACTATTATTTACATAAATATTGGTTTTTCCATCTAAAATACTATCTATCACATAATCATCTATCTTATCTTCAATTACTTGATCAATCTTACGTGCTCCAAATTCTGAGTATCTAGCCAGTTCTACCATTTCTTGAATTACACTTTCTCCTATATGAACCTGAATATTTCTTTCCTTAAACTTTTTCTTAACATCATCTAATTTATTTTTAATAATAATACGAATATCATTAGCATCTAATTTTCTAAAATAAATCACCTTTTGAATGCGATTTAATAATTCTAAAGATAGTACTTCTTTTAGTTTACTATCATTTATACTAGTCTCTTCTACAAAACCAACACTATCTTTATGAAACCCAACATTAGAAGTCATAATAATAATATGATGATGAAAATAAATAGTATTCCCTTTACTATCTGCAATCTTTCCTTCATCTAAGATCTGTAAAAATAAATTTAAAACAGAAGGATGAGCTTTTTCAATTTCATCTAGTAGAATAACAGCATGTGGATTTTTACGAATTTCTTCTAATTTGTTTTTTCCATCATCATAACCAACATAACCAGGAGCAGAGCCAATGATTTTAGAAATAGAACTACTATCACGATATTCACTCATATCAAAACGAATCAGTTTTCCTTTACCAAACAAATAATTAGCATATTCTAAAGCCAGTTTTGTCTTTCCTACTCCCGTGGACCCTACAAACAAATAAGAATATGGCTTACTGTGATCTTTATATCCCAATTTAATTCTTTTGGTAACTTTCACAAGTTCCGTAATAGCCTCATCCTGACCAACGATTTTCTTATGTAATTCTTTTTCTAATTGTTTCATGTATCTACCACTACTACTATGAATTTCATAAACAGGAATCTTCGTTTTTTCTGAGATTACAGAAGCAATATCATTTTCATGAATAAACTGAACATTTTTCTTTTTTTGACTTTGAAGTTCTAATTGATTAATCTTAGTAAGCAGTTCTTTTTCTTTTTGTTTAATCATAGTAGCCTTTTCAAAATTTTGTTTCATAATATATTGATTTTTTTCTTCTAACAAATCTCTCAATTCTTCTTTATAAGAACTAATTTTATCAGAACTTTTATGATGAATTAATGATACCTTAGAACATACTTCATCCAAAACATCAATCGCCTTATCTGGTTGTTTACGATCATAAATATATTTATCAGATAATTTAATAATTAATTTTAGTTCAGAATCTTTTATTTTAACATGATGGTAAGACTCATAAATTGGGCGAAGTTTTTCCAAAATGTGATATACTTCTAATTCATTAGGCTCATAGACAAATACTGTCTGAAATCTTCTATCCATAGCACGATCTTTTTCAATTGTCTGTTTATATTCTTCAGTGGTAGTAGCACCAATCA
Organism: uncultured Bacilli bacterium; assembly: GCA_944350415.1. Classification (GTDB taxonomy): domain Bacteria; phylum Bacillota_I; class Bacilli_A; order RF39; family UBA660; genus Alloscybalousia. The sequence goes on from CALVOY010000044.1 coordinate 34,599, forward strand.
AACGGATTTTACCACGAGCAAGCGCTGGTTTAAAAATATTGGCAGCGTCAATAGCACCTTCCGCACCACCTGCACCCATCAAAGTATGAATTTCATCAATAAAAAGTAAAATATCATCATTAGATTCCAATTCTTTTAACATTTTCGTAACACGTTCTTCAAATTCCCCACGATATTTCGTTCCAGAAACCAAAGTAGCAATAGATACGGAAATAATTCTCTTATTCTTCAATTTATCCGGAACCTTATCTTGTACAATTAATCTAGCTAACTCCTCTACCAAAGCAGTCTTTCCTACTCCAGCATCCCCGATGAGCAAGGGATTGTTTTTCCCTCTACGACATAGTATCTCCATAATTCGTTTTAATTCTTCTCCTCTACCTACAACAGGATCTAATTGATTTTCAAAAGCTCTTTTGGTTAAATCAACGCCGAATTCTTCTATTAACAATTTCTTTTTCCCATTTTTCTTTTTGCTGCTTAATTTAGTAGAAAAATAGTCCTGCAAATCTGAAATATCAACTGACAATTTACTAAGCACACGAACTGCTACTCCTTCCCCTTCTTCTAAAATCGCAAACAGAAGATGCTCCGGAGTCACTTCGCTTTTAGCAGATTCTTTACTAATCAGAAGGGCTGTTTCCATAACTCTTTTTAAAAGAGGTGTATATAAAAACCAAGAATTCTCTTCATTTCCAATTCCAACCAGTTCGATTAATTTATCTTTAAATTTAGGATAAGTAACCCCAAATTCATTCAATTTTTTACTAGAATCACTTTTTAATTTTAAAAGTGCAAGGAACAAATGTTCACTTCCAACATATGGATGTCTTAATTCTTGCATCTCTTTTTTTGCATTAATTAATATTTTCTGTGCTTCTTCACTAAAATTAGAAAACATAATCATTCCTCCCTTATACTCTATGAACATTATGAGAAAATTATCATTTATTTATGCATTTTCCTACTATTTTTCGGTTCGTAAGACATATAATAAATCAAGGAGGAACAAAATGTATAAATCACTATTAAAAGGATATATTGAAAATCTAAAGAAAGAAGATATTATTAAATATATAGGAAAAAATAATTATCAAGTAAGTGATAAAGAAATCGATACTATTTATTTTTATATAAAAAATTATTGGGAAGATATCTTAGATAATAAAAAAGAGATTTGGGAAAAAATCAGTCAAGATGTTAGTCCAAACACCTTTCTGCAAATCCAAAATCTATATCAAAAATATAAAAAATATATTAGTTAGAAAAAGAGTAGATCTATACAATCTACTCTTTTATCGTTTAAATCAAAAATATAATGAAGAATATAACAACAAGTACTATTAATAATTGTAAGAACAATTTCCAAATATGTTTTAGCCATTGTCCATAAGAAACATCTAAATAAGATAATACTCCAATTAGAATAACACTTGTAGGTGCTACCAACATCATTAATCCATAAATAGATTGGAAAATTACTCCAAGTAATGGATACAATGTAGAATCGGTAATTACAGATGCAACATAAGGTAAAGTACTTTGTGCAACATAAATACTTTCAACATTGAAGATACTAGATATCATAGCAACAATAGTCATTGTAATAACATTGAAACCACTTGTAATATCTAGGAAAAATTTAGTTATGTTCAATTGGAATGGATTATAAGTAACAATCACCAATACCAAATAAACTAAAAACATAAATATTGCTGGACGAATTGCTTTCTTAACACCAGCCACTACTCCATCCAAGAATTCATCAAATTTTAATCCGTAAATGAACCCTAAGAAGCAAGTAGCTAAGATAATAAGTGTAGGTATCTCGTAATTTAATGACCATTCACCAAACACATTTACATTACCAAGTATTTTAGCAAAAATTGGGAATCCTCCAATTTCAAATTCTCGAACAGCTTCTAATGCTTGTTCAAAAATATCAATATTGAAAACACCAACCCAGTCAAAAGAAGCAATTGCTAAAATGATAATTACCAAATCAAAAACTAAAACAAATGGCCAAGTATGTACTTTTTTCTTTGGTTTAACAGTAACCTTAGTTTCTACTTTAGATTTTAAATCATAAGCTCTTGTCTTAGTAGAAGACTTTTTGGTAGTGCTCTTTGAAGAAGTTTTACTTCCAGTCTTAGTAGCACTTTTAGTAGTAGCTTTCTTTTCTTCTGTATTATTCTTTTTAGATGTTGTTTTCTTAGAACTTGTCGTTTTAACATCCTTCTTTTCTTTAACAGGAGAATCTACTTTCTTTTCTTCTACAACTGTAACTTTAGCATCTTTTCGCTCTGCACTAGCACTTGCTGGTACAAATTCTAAAACCTTATCCGTATTATTTTTAATCTTCTTTGCATATGATAGTACATTATATATAAGTAAGACTAAGGCAATTACCAACAAAATAACTTTTGTAATCATCTCACTTTGTACTTCAATACCTAATATTGCATTGATGTAATAAGTAGTACTAGAACCAAGAGTTGTACCTAAGATACCTACAATAGTAGATCCAACAGTAACGCTTGCAGCCACTAATTTATTATATCCCATCAATAATACGATAGATATAACGAATGGAAAGACGAATAAAATAGCAAAAGATAAACCAGAAACAGATACAATTGCCGCAATTAAAACCATCATAATAGCTAATAAAACAGACTCTTTTCCGGCAAACTTTTTCACAATCTTATCCAACATAACACGATAAGCAGGAATTTTATAAGCCACTCCATAAAATATACCTGTAGCAAGAACCATTAAAATCACATATGGAAAATAACGGAATAACTCAACTACATAAGCAAATAAATCGAAAATTCCCAATTGTGCTCTCTCATCTACTATAAACTCATATTGATAAGAAGCGGTTGGAAAAATCCATGTACATAGTAATACTACCAAAATAGATAATAAAACTACTTTTAAAATATTATGTTTCTTCATATTAACCCTCCCATAATAATTATACATAATTTATAAGAAAAAACAAACTTTTTTCAGTGAAACTTTGGTGAAAATTGGAAATTAAAAACTAGGAAATAATAAATTATAAATTCCTAGTTAATTTTTTAATCATTTTCTTGGTTATCAAGAGGTCGCATCAAAGGAAACATAACTACATCACGGATGCTTTCACTTCCTGTCAGTAATTGAACAATTCGATCAATACCCATTCCCCATCCAGAAATAGGAGGCATACCATATTCCATAGCAGAAATATAGTCATAATCCATTTCCATAGCTTCTTCATCCCCTTGAGCTTTTAAACTAGCTTGCTCGAGCAATCTTCTTTCCTGTTCCTGTGGGTCTACAAGCTCTGAATATCCATTGACAATCTCCGCTCCATTAATAACTAGTTGAAAACGATCGCTAATTTCAGGATGAAGATCGTTACTTCTTGCTAAAGGAGATAAACTAGTTGGATGTTCTGTTAAATAAACTGGACCTACCATATGAGGACGAGCTACTTTCTTATATAACACATCCACTAAATTACCGAATCCTAAATTTTCAAGTGGTGTTTCACTCTCTACTTCAATTTTCTTGTCCTGAATAATTTCTAATAATTTTTCTTTCGTATCATAAATATGAATATCAATATCCGCATATTGAATCAATAAATCCCTAAAAGATACTTTACCCCAGTCTCCACTCATATCAATTTCTTTATCCCCAAATGGAATAGTCAAGGTACCAAAAATATTCATAATAATAGTTTGAAGCATCTTTTGAATAAATTTCATATTATCTTCATAATTAAAATAGGCTTGATATCCTTCTACCATAGTAAAATCCTGTAAATGGGAAGCATCCATTCCCTCATTCCTAAAACATCTTGCTACTTCATAAACTTTAGGAAATCCTCCCACAACAGCTCTTTTTAAATAGGTTTCAGGAGCAATACGAAGATAAACATCTAAATCAAGGGCATTATGATGAGCCTTAAAAGGACGCGCTGTAGCACCACTGGCTTTATTATTCAAAATAGGCGTTTCAATTTCCATATATCCTAAATTATCTAAATAATTACGAAGTTCACGAATAAATCGAATACGGGTAATAAATCTCTTCCTAGTGTCTTCGTTCATAATCAAATCTACATATCTTTGACGATAACAAGCTTCTAAATCCGTAAGGCCATGAAACTTTTCTGGAAGTGGTTTTAAGGCTTTTCCTAAAAATTCAAAATGGTTAGCACGCAATGTTTTTTCACCAGTATGGGTAGTAAAGATTTCCCCTTCTGCACCAATAAAATCACCAATATCGATGTTAGATTTAAAAAACTCATATTTTTCTTCTCCAACCAAATCAATCTTAATGGAAACTTGAAGTTCTCCTTCTATATCACGCAATTTTAGAAAGCTCATCTTACCCATTTTACGCATAAATACAATTCTTCCTGCAATCTTAACTCCAGTCGTTTCATCTTCTAAAGTACTAGCCTCCTGTAAAGAATGAGTTAATTCATATCTTTCAGGATAAGGGTTACAAAACTCTTTAATTTTTTCTACTTTCTCTCTTCGAACAAGTTCCTGTTCAGAAAAATTTCTCATATAGATACCTCCTAATTTTCTTGAATTACCTTAGTTCCTGCAATAACATCATGAAGTCCACGCCCATCTTTGCGAAATAATACCATAATCAAAGTAGTAAGAATAATCACTCCAGCAAGAAACTGTAATGACACACTAGCATAATAATAGTATTCTCTTCCTAAGAAAAGCAAAGAGCCCAAAATCAATAAATTAATAAAAATTGAATTAATGATCAAAGATCGATAAGCCATCTGATTTAAAGTCAACTCTTTATCTTTTACACTAACAACTCTCAACTTCATCAATCTTTTTCCAAAAGTCTGCCCTTTATTATAAAACTGAAATACTACAAAGTAAAGAATAATCAAACCAATTTCTAGTATCATTGGCAAAACATTACTGTAGTCAATATCATATACAACATCAATAGATTTATTAAAATATTCATCATATGTAATCTTTTCTGAAATAAAGTCTGTTTGAATTTGTTCATATTCTTTTACATATTTTTGATAATTCTCATTTCTAGGAACAAAAAATAAAATACCAGAACAAACCAAACTAATCAAAAAAATATCGATTATATAAGCAATTAAGCGTGGAAAAAAATAAGGTTTTGTTGATGAAGTCTGCTCTATAATTTTGGTATCAGAATGATTTTGCTCTTGTTTCGTTTCTTTCTTTTTCTTCTTTGGTTCGTGAATCACGACATCCATTTCACTATTTTTCTTTTTTCCTCTTGGCATAGCCATCACCTAACTTTCTAAATTTTGAATATACTCTTTATATTCCTTTAATATTTTAATTATAGCAGAAATATTCTTTTGTAGGAATATTTTATTTTTGATTTCATTAGAACCAGGTATTCCCTTTAAATACCAAGCAATATGATTTCGGATCTCGAGTACTGCTAATTTTTCATTTTTTAACTGATACAAATTATCTAGATGTTCTAAACACATATCTATTTTTTCTAAAGAAGTTGGATCTGGTAAAATAATACCTTCTTCTAAATAGGCATTAATCTGTTTTATAAGCCAAGGATTGCCTAATACTCCTCTACCTATCATAATAAGATCACAACCAGTTTCATCTAGCATTTGTTTAGCAGTATAAATGTCGATAATATCCCCGTTGCCAATAACAGGGATAGATACAGCTTCTTTCACTGCTTTAATAATAGACCAATCTGCTTTTCCACTATATCCTTGGCTACGAGTTCTTGGATGAACGCAAATAGCACTAGCTCCTGCTTCTTCGCATATCTTAGCAACCTCTACTGCATTAATATGGTCACTATCCCAGCCACTTCTAATTTTAACAGTTACTGGAATAGGAACAGCTTCCACAACACTAGATACAATATCTCTTATTTTTTCTGGATCTTTAAGAAGAGCACTACCAGCCTGAGCACGAACTGCTACTTTTGGAACTGGACATCCCATATTAATATCAATAATATCGGGATGCATATTTTCATAGATAAACTTAGCAGCAACTACAAAAGATTCTTTATCGCTACCAAAAATCTGTTGTGTAATAGGTCTTTCCATCTCTTCCATATATAGCATATCTACTGTTTTCTTATTTTGATAAAATAAGGCTTTATCACTAACCATTTCCGCATAAATTAAACCTGCACCCATCTTTTTAATAATCTTACGAAAACTAGAATTTCCAATTCCAGCCATAGGAGCAAGAACCGTTTTATGTTTAATCTCAACATTTCCTATATACACCATACTATCCCTCAAATCACTATAGATAATAACATAAAACTTAAAAAAAAGAAACTATTCATTTTCTTTCATAGCTTCTTCTAATTCTTTCTTAGTCATCTTAGTATAACCTTTGATACCTTTTTCCTTCGCTTTTGCTTTTAATTCTGCTAATGTATCTACCTTAGTATCTTCTTCAGGCATATGACCCGTTTCTACTAAAGAATCAATTTGTTCTTTGGTAATAGTTTCATATTCTAATAAAGCATCTGCAATCAATTTTACCAAATCTTGATTTTCTTTTAAAATTTTAGTAGCTTGTTGATAACACTCATCTATAATCTTACGCACTTCTTTATCGATTTCATGTGCAATCTCATTAGAAAAGTTACGGGTTTTATTATAATCCCTTCCTAAGAAGACACCACCTTCTTGCTGTTCTAATTGAACAGGACCTAAATCACTCATACCATATTCGGTAACCATAGCTCTAGCAATCTTAGTAGCCTTTTCAAAATCATTGTGAGCACCTGTTGTTACTTCTTTAAAACGAATTTCTTCAGAAACACGTCCACCAAGCAAACCAGTAATTCTTTCCAATAACTCTGATTTTGTAGCAAGATATGTTTCTTCTTTTGGCATCATTAAAGTATAACCTCCGGCCTGACCACGAGGAATAATCGTAATTTTTTGCACATCATCTGCATTTGGAAGTTTAATTCCCAAAACAGCATGCCCTGCTTCATGATAAGCAACCACTTCTTTTTCATGATCCGTATACTTACGAGAAAGTTTAGCAGGACCACCAATCACACGATCGGTTGCTTCATCAACTTCACTCATAGTGATAGCATCCTTATTTCTTCTAACTGCAAGTAGTGCAGCTTCATTTAATAAGTTCTCTAACGCCGCTCCACTAAATCCTGGAGTACGTTTTGCTAAATACTCAAGTTTTACACTTGGAGCTAATACTTTATTTTTAGCATGAACCTTTAAAATTTCTTCTCTTTCTCTAACATCTGGTAAATCTACAGTCACTTGTCTATCAAATCTTCCTGGACGAAGAAGAGCTGGATCCAGTACATCTGCTCTATTGGTAGCAGCCATAATAATAATTCCTTCATTAACACCAAATCCATCCATTTCTGTTAATAATTGATTTAGTGTTTGCTCTCTTTCATCATGTCCACCGCCTAAACCAGTTCCACGCTGTCTTCCAACAGCATCAATCTCATCAATAAAAATCAAACATGGAGCTGTATGTTTAGCCTGCTTAAACATATCTCTTACACGACTAGCACCTACACCTACAAATAATTCCACAAAATCAGAACCGCTAATGAAGTAAAAAGGAACATTAGCTTCTCCAGCTACCGCTTTAGCAAGTAAGGTTTTACCCGTTCCTGGAGGACCTACCAATAATACTCCCTTTGGAATTCTAGCACCTAATTTAGTAAACTTTTTAGGATTTTTTAAGAAATCAATCAATTCACTAACTTCTTCTTTTTCCTCTTTTAAACCAGCTACATCTTTAAAGGTTACTTTATTCGCATCATTAGAAAGTCTAGCTCTACTCTTTCCAAAATCCATAGATCTATTGGCACCATTCATCTGTCTAGTCAACAAGAAAAATCCAACCCCAATAATTAAAATCATTGGAAGTACATTGACAATAATCAACCAAAAAGAACTAGATTCTGGATCTGCATTGGTAGTAAGTTTAAATTCATTTTCACTACCAGCTTCTAAAATATTACTAATAACAGAATCAGTAAGAGGAACACGAATAAAGAAATGTTCATTCTCCTGATAATCTTTTAACTTACCTGTAATCTCATAAACAACAGCTCTTGATTTAGGAGTAACAGCCATTTCCGTTACAGAACCATTATCAAGTGCTTCCATCAATTCATTATAAGTAAATACATTTACCTTTTGATTTAATACACTAAATAGGTAATAAACACCAAATATTAAAAGTACTAAAAATAAGTAAGGTAAAACTCCTTTTTTTACTGTATTTTTGTTCATTTGTCGCATCTCCTTTAATAATATTTAATTATTATATCACATTTTTCATTTTTTTGCTTATTAAATTTACTCTTTTTAAGTCCCGGTATCCAAACAATCGTATCTCTACTATCTACTACGATAGGCCACAATTCTCTATCTTGCATTGGAATTTTACTATCTATTAAAATATCTTTTACCTTTTTATGACCATTAATACCTTTTAAAGTCATTTTGTCTCCATATTTTCTAGTACGAACATAAAGAGGAGGAAAAACATCAGAACTATCTAATCTACAAATATCATTTCCATTTGTATCACAAGAATCTACTACTTCCAAATGCTTACCATTAGGTAAAACAGCATAATCAATTAACTCCATATGATAGCCATGAATATTTTCTTCATTTAAAAGAAATTGTAAACGATCATAAGATTTAACCACTTTTATATGATTAGGCAAATAAATATAAGTATTTTTTTTATTTGATAAAATTAATTTCTGAATTAAAGAAATATGTCTATCATTCACTAAAATTAAATCATCATGATAAATGGTTTCCAATAAATGATATAGAATTTTATTTTGAAGTAGTTTTTCTAATTGTAAGTAACTAGGAATATTTAAAGTATAATTCTGACATACTTTAGAAAAAACTTTTTTAACCTGATTATCTATATATTCATCATATTCACTAATAAGTTGACTAAATTTTAAAAATTTTTCATGTACCCTAGGATCTTCCTTTTTTAAAAAAGGTAAGACAACCTTACGGTAACGATTTCTAGTATACTTATTTTTGTGATTCGATTGATCCGTTACATAAGGAATTTTTTGCTTTCTATCAAATTCTTCTATCTCCTTTTTGGTAGCATAAATCAACGGTCTAATAATTTTGTAGTATTCTTTGTCAACAACCTGATAAAAACCTCCATACCCTTTTAAAGTAGAACCACGAACAAGTCTCATCAAAATGGTTTCAATCAAATCATCTCCATGATGAGCTGTCATTAAATAATTAGCATGATATTTTTGAATTAAGGATTCAAAATAATGATATCGAATAGACCTTGCTTCATTATGAAAATTATCATCCTCATATTTCTCAATGATCATAGATTCAAACAAAATATCATTTTGGCAACACCAATTTTCTAAAAATTCTTTCTCTTTAGCACTCTCTTTTCTTACATTATGATTCACATGACTACAAACCAAAAAAATCTGCATCTTTTTTCGAATTTCCTTTAACAAATACAAAAGGGCCATGGAATCAGGTCCGCCAGAAACACCAACAATAATAACATCTTGATCTTTTAATAAATTCATTAAGTATTGATAAGCTTGTTTCATAACACCACCTATTTCTAAAACTACTCCATAAGTATTTTATCATAGGTATGATAAAACAACCACTAAAATAAAAAAGAAACTAAATATTTTACACTTACTTAGTGATTTTCTGATTCTATAACAACCTATTGGGAATAAAATAGCGAAAAAAGACAAAAAAAAGAAGACTACTCCTCTTCTCCCTCTGGCAACCTTAAAATAATCTCGCCTTCTTTAGAATACATATATTTTTCTCTAGCATATCTAGCAACATAATCCGGATCTTCTAGTCTTTCTACATCAACTTTCAATTGTTCTTCCTTTTCTTTTAAAGAGATAATTTCCTCTTCTAACTGTTGCTTTTCCTGATACTTTTCTACAATCTGTAACCAATAACTACCAACAGATACAAAAACGGTTATTAGAACAACACAGCAAATAGGAATAAACAAACATAAACGACATTTCATTTTTGCTTTATTCTTTTTTGCAGTCATCCTAATCATCCTCCTACTATATTATAATCATAGCTATCTTCATTTTTCAATCAAATAAAATGACATCTTTTGTTTCTTTACAAAAAAGATGTCAACTATTTCTTTTTTTTCTTAGTTAAATAATTTCCAAATAGATATCCCAGTATCAATAAAATCAAAAAATATATATGAAATACCCCATAATTAATAGTTCTTAAAATTAAAAAATAAAGTAAACAATTATCAAATACAAATAATAGTGTAATGAAAACTTTATAAAAAAGTTTACTTTCAAATAAAAAGCGATACTGCATTCTTAATAGATAAGAAAAGAAAATTCCATATGCAAAAGATACTGTTAAAACTTGTAATTGTATGGATAAATCCATTATTTAAACAACCTACTAATAATATTATTTTCCTTGTCCTTCTTCGCTGCATCATCTACATAAGAAAACGATTTTAACAGTCCCTTGATAGAAACATTTCCTTGTAGTGTATCTAATTTCAATAGTTCTAATCCTTCACCCTTTAAGACTAAAAATCCCATAACTGTTTCCATCAAAAATTCTTCATCATCAAAACTTTCAATCTTTTTTACTCCTGTAACCAAGATATTCTTTCTTTCCAGTATATTGATACTATGATTATAATTATTAATTGTATGATCCTTGTCCATATAATTGCCTCCTAATAAACTATATGAACAAAACAGAAAAAAAGAACTATCAATTTGATAGCTCTTTGAAATATTATTCTTCTTCTGTACTAGTTGGTTCTTCTGCTTCTTCATATGCTTTTAGAATTGCTTCTTCAAACATAGAACGAACTTCAGGATTAATAGGATGTGCAATATCTCTATAATCACCAGTAGGAGTCTTCTTACTAGGCATAGCAATAAATAACCCTTTTTCTCCTTCAATGATTCTAATATCATGAACTGCAAAACTATCATCTAATAATACAGATGCAATCCCTTTCATTCTAGAACCTTCTTTTTCAATCTTACGTACATTTACAGATGTAATCTTCATGTGTATCCTCCTTCTAAAGTAATTACTTTATGAAATAATCATATAATAATTTACAAAAAAAAGCAATAGATTTACTAAAAGTTTATGCAACTACTGTCAATACCAATTTTTTAATTAAAACATCACTATAACTAAAAGATTTTACTTGCGAACTATCTTCTAATTTTACCAAAAAAATAGAAGGGTAAGTATCTATAATAGTAGCGGAAAATTCTTCTACTTGATTTCTGCTTCCATTAAAACGAAACTGTAGTGTTTGGCCTTTATAAGAATCAATTTTTATCTTTACTTTTTCGATATTCATCTTGGATACCCCACAAACATACAACCCTTAGTCATCACGCCACCAATTCCATCGGCACCAGATTTCGTTTTTGCCAGTACATCTAATAAATCTACTGTTTTATTTCGATCATACAAAGCCAAATAAGAAGCAATAATAGCAGGATCTAATGCATGAATATTAATTCGTTTAGGACTCGAAGCGAAAGTAGAACCAGCCTTAATCAATTCCTCATAATTACTTTGACAAGCCCCAGCAATAATAATTAATTTATCTTGATTTTTTTCATAATTTCTAGCTTCTTTTACAGCTTCGATAAAATTAACAGTATTCTTATAATTCATCACATTATCTTGAGACCCTTTGCGGCGATAATAAGCATCATGTCCTGTAATCACTACAATATCAGGATTCAAATTTTCCAAATAACTTTTGATTTCTGTTTTAATATCATTTTCTTTTAAGCATAAACCATAGGCCATAATATTTAATTTCTTATAAAAATTCATACATCTCTTTAAATAATCTTCATCACCATCAATATGCAAGATCTTACCTGGTAAATAGAAAAACTCACTTCGATCTAAGTTCAAATCATTGGTAATAGAATCTGTAATTCTTTCATCATCTACAACATCTTTTCCATCAACCTTTACCAGATCACTAAGATCACTATCAGCATACAATCTTAAATTAATTCCTTTCAAATAAGCAACATTACCCTCTATCTCTACAATCACAAAAAATGTATCATTTTGATGAGAATTGCGAGTAACAATGTCTCCAACTTGAAAAAGCATAACATCACCTCATTATGGTGAATTATATGCTTTTTTTATCCTAAATTATTACTAATACGAACAAAAATTTCTAAAGAAAGATCTTCTGCTCTTACATTTAAATCCAAATGATACTCATTCAAAACCGCCTCTATCTTTTCCAAACAGTAACCTTTTAAGTTATTTCGAATAGTTTTTCTCTTAAAACGAAAACTATCTTTTACCAATTGAAAAAAAAGTTCTTTATTGTTAACAGACAGCTGTTCTTTTTTCTTATTAAGCGATATTACAACACTATCTACATTAGGTTTGGGAACAAAACAATTTCTACTAACTAAAAATTCTTTTTTTAAATCAAAGTAATAATTCAAAAATACTGTAATAGAACCATATTCTCTCGTTCCAGGTTTCGCACAAAAACGGTCAGCAACTTCCTTTTGAATCATCACAACAACCTTATCCACCCCTAAATCACTTTCTATCAAGCGAGTAATAATAGGAGTCGTAATATAATAAGGAAGATTTGCTACTACATATAAATAATGATATTCATAAGAACACAAATCCTGCTTTACATCTCTTTTTAAAAAATCATCATAAATTACACGAACATTATCTAACCCTAATAACTCTCTATCTAAAATATCTTCTAAAGAAGTATCAATCTCATAACAAATAACTTGTTTAGCAACTTTGGATAATTCTTTCGTTAAAGCACCCGCTCCTGGTCCTATTTCAATCACCAAACTGTCATTCTGAATATTAGCAGCTTCCACTATCTTTCTAGGAATCGTTTGATCTTTTAAAAAATTTTGACCAAATTTCTTTTTAAAGTGAAAATAATTTTCTTTCATAAAACCACCAATTATTAATATATCATAACTAAGTAAAAATGCCAAAAAAAAGAGATAATCTATATCTCCATCAAAATACATAATATATTACCATTATTTTAAATGGTTCAAAGCAAACTACATAATGCTATTTTTAGTATCCTCTATAATTTTCTTATCAAAATTAGCAGTAGAAACTACTTCTTTTTTATTACGATGCCACTGAAATCCCTCCAGCATTAATAAAATATTCGATAAAGATAACATATATAACATAGCCCTCATTGGCGCAATAATATCCGCAAAATAATTAAAATTAATATCGTATCCCAAGCGTATCATAACTACCATATTACGATCAAAGAAAGTTCTATATATAACAAACAATAACATTACAAATACTAAACAACAAGTAACATTATAAAAGAAACACTGATTAACACTTTTTTGTCTAAAAATAATATTAATGGAAAATAACAGAAATAATAAAACAAATGGAATAAAATTAACAATAGCATCCATCATATTTTTTTCAAGTCTTTGATACATATGAATAATAATATAGAAAGTAAATACAAAGGAAATTAATAATAATAAAACTTTTAAAATCGAAAAAATAGCATTAATAATCTTAATCATAATTTCCCTCCACTTCATTTCTAAACCAATTAGAAATAAATTCTACAAAACTAGCTGCTTTTTGATAGGCACCCATAACTTCATAAAAACCATCTTTCGTATTATCTTTAATAGAAGAAGAAGCAATAGATGTATTATAAAAATAACTACTATTATTCAGTAAATCTTTTTTTAGATAAGAAGTTTCTTCTTTTAATGAGTTGATATAAAGCTGAATCATATGCTGATTATCTAATAAATAGGAGCTGTTAAGAGTTTCAGGAGTGATAGTAGTAGTCCAATGTAAATTATTGATAATACAGCTACTCAAAATATCATTTTCATAAGATTCTCTAAGACGATATACATCGATAATCGTTATTTTATTTTTTCCTTTCATCTCCTGAATAGTCTTATTTTCAAAGGAATCTGCACAAGACTTTAAATTATAATAAATAACTTGCATCTGATTCATAGGAATATTTCCATTATAATTATTAGTAGTAAACAAAGAAATATTTTCTTTGACATTCTGAATCTTAGTTTCAAAATCAACAACCAAAGGCTGTGAATTAAAATCCGTAATAAAATCCTTACGAATCTCTAAATAATGATACGCATTAGATAATAAATAAAAACTAGCAAAGGCAAAAACAAGCCCAATCATAGCATAATTAATAATTTTAAGATATTGTTTAATAAATTCCATAATATGCCTCCTAAATAATTTGATCTGGATCAGATGGATGATTGGTATCTGATGAAGATTGAGATAAATTTGTCTGTTCATCGTTATCATCCGGAATAAATATCACTTTGGGTTCTGCTTCTTCTAAAATTTGATAATTTTGTGATGAATTATCATGAATTTCATTTCTATTTGCTAAATGAGATGAACCCTGCTCTATAGGTTTTTCTTGCCCTAAATCAGACAGATTTAAGGTTGCTGAAGTAGAACTGGAAGTATCGTAAGTGGATTCTATATGATTTAATTTCTGTTCAGGAACATCAGAAGAAATAAGTTGCTGAGACTCATCATTTTTATTTTCTTCTTTTTGTTTAGCAGTTTTAATAAGTTTTAAAACATCACTTCCAATAATTAACAAACAAGGAATTACTACAATCAATAACCATCCAATAGGCTTGGTCATAATCGTTTGTAAATATCCAATCATCGGTATTCTTAAGAAAACTTTTCCAATTACCTCATCAGGAGCAATCAAGGCAAAATCTGGCGTGTTATTATGATCACCTTTTGTTCTAAAACCAACAATTTTTTGTTTAGTCTCATCTTCATAAACAATACCAATCACGCGATGAGTAATAGGAGTACCGGCTGTTTCAATTTCCTTAGATAAAAAAGTAATAATATCGTCTACTTGAATATCATTTGCATCTACTCGCATAGTAACAACAGCATCATAGACATTAATATGAGGAATCATACTTTCACTAATGATCACATAAGCTCCAAATAATGGAGAACGATTTTGACCATTTTTCATAGAATTTTTTTTATCTACAAAAGTAGCAATAAACATTAATAAAGCAATCCCCAAAACCAAAAGAATAGAATAGAAAAGGATAGATGATAAAAAACGAAAAATTTTTTTAGCTAAATCCACTCTATCACCCGATTCCTATTCTTTACTATTATTTAAAATAATAATATCACATAAAAAAAAGGAAGTAAAATAAAATAAGAAAAACCAAAGTTTTTCTTGACAATAACTAATTAATGAGCACTGATTGCAGCAACATTTACTTTTAAGGAAAAATATTTATCATTTAAAATACTATAATCGAAATTTAGTTCCTGTGGATCTTTGATCCATATTCTAAGTCGAAATCTTTTTCCATAAGATACTTCTCCTGCTTGAACCGTCCCATAATAAACAGTCTTTCCTGTTAAAAGGCTATTGGTAGTATCCTCTAATTCATAATATGTTGGAATTCCTTTCTCAGTAGAAGTAATAGAAGTAGGAATTTCTTGATTGCCTTCAAAAGTAGTTAAATAGATCTTTATCCAATCATCTGGTAAAGTAGAAGCTTCATCTTTTTGTACAGTTATTTCATAGGCAAGATTACTTTGAGTAGTAGTAGCAAAAATAGAAAAATCAAAATATTCTCCATCACCAGCCAACACCTTTCCTACTTCATCAGAAATAGGGGTAGCATTTTCAATATAAATACCATTACCACCATAATCGGCATCTGAATAAGAAAAAACAATTCTACCTGTTTGAATAACATTATTCGTTAATCCTTCTCCAAAATAATCAAAAATAGCATAACTAATGCCACCAAAAAGAAAAATTAATGATAAAAATAACAAAATGATAGCAATAGTATTTATTTTAGATTGCCTCATTTAAAATCACTCCTCTTCTATTTGATAAGCATAAACATCAATTTTAACAGAAAAATATTGTTCCTCATAGTTTTTAGCATCTTCTTTAAGCCACATTCGAAAACGGTAAGCATCACTATAATTATTTAACTCCTTACCTAACTTTTTCTCATAAAGAACATAATAATCTTGATTATGAATTTTCTCCATTTTCAAATCGGAAAAATCAGCAAAAACTTTTTCCTCTTCATAACCTCCCATTAATTGAGTTAAATAGACACGAACATTATCATTACTCAAAGTAGAACCTGAATCTTTATGAATTAAAATTTTATACAAGAGATTAGTATTTTTAGTAGAAGTAGTAATAGCAAAATCAAAATATTGATGGGTTCCAACCATTACCTTGCCTACTGCATCTGAAATGGGAATAGCATCTTCTAATAAAATTCCATTCCCTGCTTGTCCAGCATCTGAATAAGTAAAAACAATCTCACCAGTATTGATTTCATTATCACCAGTTTCATCTTTATAATATATAGAGTAAGTGATTCCTAACACACAAAAAAATAAAAGAATGGTAAATAAAAACAGATAGATCCAGTAATGACTATTTGTTTGTTTTTTTGAATCAGTATTTACATGATCATCCATTTTTTCATCTCCCAACTACCAACCCCATCTTAAAATTTCATAACGAACATTTCTTTGTCTTCCAATCACATTCATATCATCGGTTTCGGTTACTAAAAAATCCATAATATTTCCTTTAATAGCTCCGCCTCTATCTAACACAATACCAATAATTGAAGCATCAGAAAAACTAACATTCGTAACTTGAACAATAGTACCACAAGGAATTGCTGGATCAGCTGCTAAAATTCTAATAGTTCCATAAGTACTATCCTCAAAATAAATATTTCCATTACGAACATCTTGTCTAGGTGGACAAGCCACTTTTCCTGTACAGCCCACACAAACTGGATTATAAGCAGTCATTTGACCAACAAAAGAAATAGGCATATCAGGACCATATAACATCGCTTCTTGCATATTAGCAACCTCTCTAACAGCAAGATTCTGATTTCTGTTATCATATTTGGTAATAATATGAATAGCTTCGATCGATTTTACACCATTAATATTACTAATACTATTAGTCTTATGAGTAGTATTAGATACCATAACATACAGAAAAGAAAAAATAGTAATAACCAATAAAAAACGATATAACATCACTTTATAGAATTTGTGAGTACATTTATTCATAATCCAGCACCTACTTCTATTCTCTAGCTATTATATAGGTTAAATATATCACATTCTATTACGCAAGTCAAACAGAGTAATTGCATTTTCAGTAGTGACCTCAGCCACTTTTTTCAGTGAAACATTTTGAATAGATGCGATTTTAGCGGCTATAAGCGGAATATTACTAGATTCATTTACTCTACCACGCTTAGGTTCTGGTGAAAGATAAGGACTATCTGTTTCTAAAACAATAGATTCTAATGGAATCTTCTCCACTACTTGATAAAGCTTGCTATTTTTAAAAGTTATAACTCCTCCTATTCCCAAAAGAAAACCCAAATCAATAAATTTTTTAGCCATTTCCAAACTTCCACTAAAGCAATGAATCACTCCATGCACATGATATTCGCTTAATATCTCATAAGTTTCTCCTATCGAATCACGACTATGAATAACTACTGGAATATCGAGTCTTTCTGCAATTTCTAGTTGTTTGCGAAATACTTGTCTTTGTTTTTCTTTATTGTCCTTATTCCAATAATAATCAAGCCCGATTTCCCCAATTGCTACAATTTTAGGATGATTTCTTATCAAACTTTCTAATAGTTCGTAATCTTTTTCCACAATATTGTTGGCAACTTCAGGATGATACCCTATACTTGCATATAAGCATTCATACTTTTCCACAAATTTAGTGGATAACAAAATATCTTCTTTCTCACAAAAAGACGCTATCAACAATTGAACATTATTATCCAAAGCATGCTTTATATAAAAATCTGGACTGATACCCTCATTATCACTAATATGTAAATGTGTATCTACAAACATAATAAAACCTCCACATATTACCATTATAACATGAAAAAAGTAGTTCCTTACTTCGAACTACTTAAAATCCAAAACCATCACTTATTATTTAAAAATATATGGAAAGATCTAATCAAAAGACTACAACTACCATATAATCTTCAGTAAATAACATACTTTTGCTGCACGAATAATATTATTTAGCTAACTCTTCTAATTTCTTCTCCTTATCAATTCTCATAAATAAAGCTTCTGGATTTCCTACTATATAGCTATTATCTTCTAAATACATTCTTTCTTCCCTCATATTATGAATTTGGCTTTTTATTTTTTCACTGGTCTCAGGTAAAAATGGACTTAAGAAAATACCACATACACGGATAGATTCTAATAAATTATATAATACTGTTTCTAATCGATCTTTTTGCGTTTCATCTTTTGCTAGTACCCAAGGAGTAGCTTCATCAATATACTTATTACTCCTTCTTAATACTTCAAAAATTTCATCTAAAGCAGCACCAATTTCCAAATTATCCATTTTCTTTTCTACTTTTTCTTCTAAAGCATTCATCATGGAAATTAATTCATTATCATAATTCTCTGTTACTTTTCTATTGCAAACAGTACCATCAAAGTACTTATTTACCATAGAGATTGTACGATTAACCAAATTTCCTAAAACATTAGCCAAATCACTATTAATTCTTTCAATCAATAACTCATAAGTTAAACTACCGTCTTGCTGATAAGGGATTTCATGAAGTACATAATAGCGAACAGCATCTACACCAAAAGTATCTACTAAATCATCTGCATAAATCACATTGCCCTTCGATTTACTCATCTTGCCATCTCCTACCAATAACCAAGGATGACCAAATACTTGTTTAGGAAGTGGTAAATCTAAACTCATCAAGAAACAAGGCCAATAAATGGTATGAAAACGGATAATATCTTTACCAATTAAATGTAAGTCAGCTGGCCAATATTTTTCAAACTCCTGACTACTACCATCTGGATCATAACCGATATTGGTAATATAGTTCGTAAGCGCATCTAACCAGACATAAACAACATGTTTAGAATCAAAATCGACTGGAATTCCCCAATTAAAAGAAGTACGAGAAACACATAAGTCTTGAAGTCCTGGTTTAATGAAGTTATTCATCATTTCATTTTTTCTAGACTCTGGTTTAATAAAGTCAGGATGAGTTTCAATATATTCTATTAATCGATCTTGATACTTAGATAATCTAAAGAAATATGCCTCTTCGCTCTTAGGTTGAACATCTCTTCCACAATCAGGACACTTTCCATCTACCAATTGACTTTCTGTAAAAAAAGATTCACAAGGAGTACAGTAAAGACCTTCATATTTACCTAAATAAATATCTCCCTTCTCGTACATTTTTTTAAAGATTTTTTGAACGATTTCTTCATGATGTTTATCGGTTGTACGCACAAAACGATCGTAACTAGTATTCATAACATCCCAAATTCTTTTGATTTCCGTTGCCACTTCATCTACAAATTCCTGAGGAGATAGACCTTTTTCTTCAGCCTTAATTTGAATTTTTTCCCCATGCTCATCTGTACCAGTTTG
The DNA here is from genome assembly GCA_944350415.1 of uncultured Bacilli bacterium. GTDB lineage: Bacteria > Bacillota_I > Bacilli_A > RF39 > UBA660 > Alloscybalousia. The sequence goes on from CALVOY010000044.1 coordinate 54,251, forward strand.
AAAATAAACATCAAACCCTTTTAATCTTTTATAACGTGCAATTGCATCTGCTAACACAATTTCATAAGTATTTCCAATATGAGGTTTTCCTGAAGTATAAGCAATAGCCGTTGAAATATAATATTTTTCCATTTTAATCATCCTTTCTATCCGTAGAACCAATTCCACTAGTTCTAACAGTTTCTATTTTCTCTTCATCATCCACCGTTAAAAATGATACAAAAATACCCTGACAAATCTTGTCTCCTTTTGCAACAACATAATCCTTTTCTCCATGATTCTCTAACTGAACCCACATATGCCCTTCATTTTCAGAATTATTATAATAATCTTTATCAATCACACCAACTTGATTACACATTCGTACATTATATTTAAAACCTTGACTACTTCTAACTGTTAAAAGCAGTACTTCCCCACAATTCATATTTACCTTAATTCCTGTTGGAATCTTTATAATTTTACCCGGCGATAAAACAAAATCTATAATCGATTCAAAATCATAACCCGCACTCTCCTTTGTGCTTCTTTTTGGAATATGATAAGACTCATATAACTTTTTATCATCACATATATCCTTTTTAAACTGTTCAAAACTAATCTTTTCAAAATATCTTGCCATAAACTCTACCACCTTCTAAATAAAAAAACGATGATTCATCTATAAGGACGAATCATCGCGGTACCACCTTAATTTATAAGTAAAACTTATACACTTAAACTCTTAACGCGAGTAACGTACAAACCTAATATCGATTTATCAGTTCCAGAACCATCTATTATTGTTCCTCTATATCTACTTTCACCTAACTAGACTCTCTACAATAGATTTCCAATAACTCTTTCCTTCAAAACATTTATGAAACAAATTATAACACAGTTATAGCTATTCTTCAACTCTTTTTACTAAAATAGAGCTGATAAATCTTACTAAGTTTTTATCCTCTTCACTAATATTCTGATCTACTAATATCACACTTCCTAATGTATCACTATTTACTAAAAGTGGTACTAAAAAGAAAGAAAAATCAGTTACCTCATCTATAATAATGAAAGAACCATCTCTAGAATAAGATTCTTCTCTAGAATCAATTTTTTCTTTAATACTATTAGATAATTCTTTTCCTAAAAAATTACGGTTAAAACTTTTAGGTGCAGCAATAACCTTTTCTTTATTAGTAATCAAAATATTCTTATTATAAATTCTGGATACAGAGTCTACCAATACAAAGGCACTCTCTACCATATCATCTAATAAGGAATATTTTTTTAAAATAATATCCCCATCATCTACAAAAATCTCTAAACTATCTCCCTCATTAATTTTAAAATTTCTTCTAATTTCTTTAGGAATCACAATTCTACCCAAATCATCAATTCTTCTAACAACGCCAGTTGCTTTCATATATAACCTTCTTTCTATCATTAGTGTTAGAAAAAATCTTAAGATTATACAAAAAAAGTATAGATTTTAATCTATACTAATGGTCTGTTGTTTTGGATGAAATCGCTTGAAAGCGCAAATAGCTTTCTTTCGCTTTATTAATTAAATTATTATCACGCAACATAATCTCCATATGAATTTTAGTTTCGACTTTTCCATACAAACGATTTTTCAAATAATCTGCTATACGACTAAGTGTTAATTTTTCTTTTTCCTCATCTACATATTTTAAAATATACTGATTTAGCTTTTCTAATCCATATTTCTGAACATTTATAACACAATGTTTATTCAAATATTTTTTAAAATCTTTTGTAGTTCGCAAAACATGCTCATAATAGTCATTCAAAGCTGACTCTTCAAACTCTAGATGATCAATACTATTTTCTAATTCTTCTTTTTTAATCATCAAAAATTTTTCTATTTCTCCATAACTAGAAGTCTTCATTTGATTAATAGCATCCGTTATAAATTTATCACTATGATAAATTCCAGAATCTTCATGAATAGAAATAATATTTTTAATAGCAGTATCAAATTCTAAATTAAAGATATTAGTAATAGTATCTAATAAACTATTAATATTTTTTTCTAAATCATATTTTAAATTGTTAATAATAATAATTTTATTTTTCTCACGAAACATCTCTTTTAAATCTTTGTCCATGGTATCAATCCTTTTATTCTTAAAATAATCATAACAGTTTACAGAAATTTAGTCAAATTTTAAAAAAATATCGGATCATTTTACTGCTCTAAATAGGATATCATGATAAAAGAAATTAATTAAAATCTCCAGTTCTAAGTTTTGTTAAAACTTTTTCTTTTCTCCCCTGTTCTTTTCTTTTGTAATCATTATGATGATATTGGATATCTCTACTATAAGCAATAGGCAACTGGTATAAATCCGCCATTCCTTTACTATAAGAAATTAATTTATGATTCACCAAAAAATGAAAAATAGATGGATCAATTAAAAACTCTCTTGCTAATACTTTCTTAACTCGATAATCTAATGGTTTTAATAAGCGAACACCATGTTCATATCCTCCATTTTCAAAATAAACCCATAAGTCTGGTTTAATCAATAAACGGATAATATGATTAGGACAACTTTCTAAAGTAAAATAAGGCCTATCTGCATCATCTACTAATTGAAATGTATGAAAATTATTATCAAATGTTTCCACTACAATCTTTTTAGTACCTTTTAACTCTAAATCTAACATGAAATCCCTCCTATTATTTTTATATGCATAGATCAATATAGAAATTAAAAAACGAAGCTAAATAAATAAAGCTCTCGTTTACTCCCACTATGCACCAAAAAAGGTGCTCATTAAAAATATAACATTTTAATAAAATTGTCAAGTCAATACAGTAAAAAAGAGTAAAAATAAAAAATTAATAAAAAATAGATAGGATTTGGGAAAAACAAATTTTATCTATTTTTTTCTTCTCAAAACAATAAACTTTATATCACGACAAAAAGAACCAACAAAGGTTTAAAAAAAATTTTTTCAAAAAGTAGTGCTTTCAAAGAACAAATAGTGTATA
>CALVOY010000045.1 GCA_944350415.1 uncultured Bacilli bacterium
TTCTCCTTTCTTATCTAATAGGGACAAGGATTATAGTAGTCATGAAGAATCTATAGCATCCACCCCAAAACTAGAAGAAGATAGATTTTCAAATTCTCAATTTGTAAATCAAATAAAAGAAGAGAAAACAGAAGAACCATTGGAAACATATTCTCCTTTCTTATCTAAAGAAGACAAGAATTATAGTAATTATGAAGAATCTATAACAGAAGAACAAAAGACAAAAGAAAAGAGGCCCTTTGGATTTGACTTTCTGACTCGAATTTCCCAGGCAAAAAAACAAGCAGAAGAATCTCAATCTAAGTCAGTGGATTTAGGAAAGTTGGAATCGAGAAATAGCAACTTAAATACAACAGTAGAAATTCCAGTATCTGAGACAAAAGTAAATTCAGAAGAAGAATTGTCTAAACCAAAATTGTCTTTTGTAGAACCAATTCAAGAAAAAGTCAGCAATAATAATGCTTTAGAGACTATAGAAAGCAACAATAATTTTAATGTTGAAACAGGAATAGATACAGCTTTAGAGCAAGAAGTATTAAAATCTAAGGTAGAATCTCAAATGAAAATTCCGATTGTGGAAAGCACTTCCTTCTATGAAAACCCAACTAAAGAAAAGATGGTTTATCGTGCAACTAGAAATGCTGCTCCTATTACTCCTGTCTGGCTACAAGAAGAAATAGAAAAAGAAAATCAGAAAGAAAACACTAACCTAAGCGCACTAGAAAATATGATTCCAGATCATACTGAGGTAGAAGCAACATCCAAAGTAATCAATATTGATGAAGAACTTATGAAATTAACCAATCAAAATCCACAATCTGTTGTAAAGAAAAAAATCGAATATGGGGAGAATCTTTCTAATCTACCAGTAACCAAATCTGATTTGCTAGTTCAACTAAAAGAAAAAGAACATCAAACTGGTAAAATTAGTATTTTGGCGAGATATGGAGAAGACTTTTGTAGTAAAGACTATATTACCAATCCGGCTATTGGGCGTACAGAAGAAATCAAGCAATTAATGCTTGTCTTGTTAACACCAGAAAAATCAGCTATTTTAGTTGGAAAACCTGGTATTGGAAAAACCAGTATCGTTGAGGGTCTTGCTTATCAATTGCAGAGAAATAATGTCCCAGATGCATTAAAAGGATATTGTATTGTTAGCATAAAGACAACTTCATTGCTTGGAACATTACCAAATGGTGAAACAAGATTGCAAACTATGATTGATGAATTAAAAGAACTAGATAAAATCATTTTATTTATGGACGAAATTCATATGCTAATGGGGGCAACCAATGAATCTAGTTTAGATTTTGCTAACATGTTCAAAGAAAGCTTAGGACGTGGAAGTATTAAGATGATTGGTGCTACCACAAACGATGAATATGAAAGATATGTACTAAGAGATAAAGCCTTTGTTCGTAGATTCCAAAGAATCGATGTGGAAGAACCATCAAGAGAACAGACTATTAAGATTTTAATGGGGACGCTTCCTAAAATCGAAAAAAATACTGGAGCTAAATTAAAATATAGTGACTATGTCCAATCAGAAATTATGGCTTTTATTGTAGATATTACAACGGAATATAAGAGAGTTTATGGTATTGGATCTCGTTATCCAGATATTTGTTTAACTCTACTGACTCAAGCCTTTTCACAAGCTATTTTTGAAAATAGGAAGGAAGTCAATATTTTTGATATCAGAAAGGCTATTCAAAATTCCAAAAATATCTATCCAGATGTTATACGCAAAGAATTAATTAATTTTGATCATAAATTTACAAATTTAATACAAGAAGAAAGTTAGAAACTACGATAAAAGTAGTTTTTTTCTTGGGTGAAAGCCCACTCCTAAAAAAGCCTATATCATACACTAAACTAGAGGAGAGGTTTTATGAATAATAATGTAAATTTTGATGGTTATGGATATCCAGATATGAGTGTTCTTAACAATATGTTTATGAGCGAAAATAATACCAACTTGAATAATAGTCAAGATATGAATCTTTCTAATATAAAAACAAATCAAAATCTAGCTCAACCATATGAAGGCTATATTAGAGGTAATTTATTTAATAACTTATATCAAGAATATAAAAACTATCGTCCCGCAAAACTAATACCAAATAATGAGCAAGCAGAATTACTATTAAATGTTAGTCAAACCACTTTTGCTGCTCATGAAATAAAACTGTATTTAGATATTCATCCAGATGATACCAATATGATTCATCTATATAATGAATATCAAAAACAAGCTAGTGATGCTATCAAATCATATGAGAGAAAATTTGGACCGATTTTAGCTGATAGTCCATCTGCTACCAATACATTTAGTTGGCAAGCTTATGCTTGGCCTTGGGAAAGAGAGGAAATGTAAAATGTGGGCATATGAAAAAAGATTACAGTATCCAGTTTCTATAAAGAATAAGAATTTAGCTTTTGCGAAACAGTTGGTAACACAATATGGAGGATTTGCAGGAGAACTTGGTGCAGCATTGCGTTATTTAAATCAAAGATATACCATGCCAGATAATAAAGGAAAGGCATTACTTACAGATATTGGAACTGAAGAATTAGCGCATGTAGAAATTTTATCTACAATGTTATACCAATTAATGAAAGATGCAACTCCAGAAGAAATGAAAGAAGCAGGTCTTGCTAGTCACTATGCAGAGCATAGAAATGCTATTTATCCAACAGATGCAAATGGTGTGCCATTTACAGTTACTTATTTTGCGACAACAGGGGATCCTTTAGCTGATTTGAGTGAAGATATGGCAGCGGAAGAAAAAGCTCGTGCTGTTTATGAGAATCTGATTGATCTAACAGATGATCCTGACATTATTGGGCCACTATTATGGTTGAGACAACGAGAAGTAGTTCATTTTGCTAGATTTAAAGAATTATATGATTTTTATAAAGAAAATTTACCACAACCGAGATAGAAGAAGTAGTCATGCTTCTTTTTTTAGTAGAAAAGTCAAAATATCATCAATCATTTCAAAAAATAAAATGATTGATATATTATACTGCATTAGTAAAAGTATTGTATCAGAAAGAAAAATTTGCTATAATTGGAATAGCAAAGAGGAGACAAGTTATGAAAAATTTAGGAAAAAAGAAATTGTTGATTATTATGGGTGGAATCGTTGGAATCGTTATTCTAATTATAATCATTTTATTAGTCTATAATGCTATATTCGGTAAAACTAGTTATGCTGATATTGAGAATCAAGTTTTGAATGCGGCAAAAGAATATTATAGTGATAATTCATCTCTTCTTCCACAAGATGAAACAGAAGAAGTAACAACTACGGATGCTTCTTTAACGGCTGCAGGATACTTAAAAAGCATGAGCGAACTAACCAAAGATATGAAAGGTGTAACTTGTACAGCCAGTGTTATTGTTAGCTATGCAGGAGGAGAATACAGATATACACCATTGTTAGATTGTGGATCGGCTTATTCAACAAAGACTTTAACATCTTATATCAAAGATAATGAAAGTAGGGTTTATAGTGGTTCTGGTTTATATGATTTAAATGGAGAATTGGTATATCGTGGTGAAGACCCTAATAATTATGTAAAATTTTCTGGAAAAATGTGGCGTATTGTAAAAATTGAAAATGATCAAGTCGTAATGATTGCCAATGAAAAAGGCGAGAGAAATGTTTGGGATGATCGCTTTAATACAGAAAGAGATAGAAATGATGGAATTAATGATTATACAGTAAGTAGAATTTATGAAAAGTTAACAGAAATTTATCAAGGTGATAGAATCTTTGATAAAAATACTAGAAATTTATTAGCAGTTCATACTCTTTATACCGGTAAGAGATATGAATCTGATTCTTATAATGATGGCTCTATTGAAAAGGCAACGCTTGTAGAAAGACAGTATATTGGTTTACTACCATTATACGACTACATTAATGCTAGTATTGATACAAATTGTAGTTCTGCAACCACTGAAAGCTGTACCAATTATAATTATTTAAATCATTTTGAATATAACTGGTGGACATTAACAGCAGATGCATCTAATACATATAAAGTATATAGGATAGATAGCAGTGGTACGATTGAAACCATTAGAGCTAATTCTAATGGTTATATCAGACCAGTAATTTACCTAGCTAAAGATGCCTTATATGTAAGTGGTACAGGAACAGAATCTGATCCTTATACAATTAAGTAAAAAAATACTTGTCAAAATACATTTTTATTGATAAAATAAGAATGTATTTTTTAGTTATTAAAAAATACCCATTATATTAATGTGGCGGTATTGGTGAAGTGGTTAACACGCCGGATTGTGGCTCCGGTATGCATGGGTTCGATCCCCATATTCCGCCCCAGA
>CALVOY010000046.1 GCA_944350415.1 uncultured Bacilli bacterium
GTTCAAATAGAGTAACAAAATCTCCTTGTCCCCCTATAAAAGCACCACTCATAGCAGCAAAAGCAACACTAGTATCGATATCTAAGTCATTAACAGGATCAATTCCATTTTGACGAAGTGCCCATTCGAATGTCATTTCTGGCATCCCACCCTGTCTTCCTCCAATGACACTCTTTCCTTTTAAATCATCTAGTGTAAAGTTATCAATCTTTTCACGTGATACTAAGAAAGTACCATCTTTTTGAGTTAATTGAGCAAAAGTCTTTAAATAATCTTTTTCTCCGGCATTATATACATAAATACATGCTTCACTTCCAGAAAAACCAATTTCAACATCACCTGATAAAACAGCAGCAGTAACCTTGTCAGCACCTGGTGTTAAAATAAGTTCAATGTCTAGACCTTCTTCTTCAAAGAAGCCTTGACTAATAGCAGCATATTGTGGAGCGTAGAATACTGTATGAGCAACTTCAGCAACTCGAATTTTCTCTAAATCATTATTCTTTTTATCACCTTTATTTAGATCCAAAATAAATAATAGCGCAATCAAACCAATAATGACTATACAAATAATCGAATAAATTATCTTTTTCATATATCCTCCTTTACTAGTTTATTATATGAAAACTTTAGTGAAGTGTTATTGTGGAAAATCAAAATTAGTATTTTTATTTGAATCATTCTTAAAGTATAACTAGCCTAATAAGCCATATACATTTTTATTGATATCTGTTAATATGAACATGAGGTGATCCTTATGAATCAAGAAAAAATGGGATTGTTTATTAGTAACCTTAGAAAAGAAAACCAATTAACTCAAAAGGAATTAGCCAATATGCTAGGAATCATGGATACATCGGTTTCTAAATGGGAAAGAGGAATTAATGCTCCAGATATATCTTATTTAACAGAATTGTCTAAAATATTTCATGTTACAGTTCAGGAACTTTTAAATGGAGAAAGACAATTTAAGAAAAAAGAAATTAATATGAATCATCATAGTAAAGTACTAGAAGTATCCAATTTATCTAAATCTTTTGGTAAAAGAAAAATTCTAAATAATATTAATCTAACGATGTATGAAGGTGATATTGTAGGATTGATTGGTCCCAATGGTGCTGGAAAAACCACATTGATTAAAACGATTTTAAAGTTATACAAAGCGGATTCCGGAAAGATTAAAATTTGTGGTTATGATATTCAAAAGGATTTAGAAAAGGCTTTATCCAAGACAGGAAGCATTATTGAAAGTCTCGATATGTATTTAAATTTAACAGGAAAGAAGAATCTGCAAATAACGGCTCTTATGAATGATATAAAGGATAAAGAATACATAGATGAAATGGTAAAGTTTGTTGGTCTTGATGATAGAATTCATGATAAAATAAAAAAATATTCATTGGGGATGAAGCAACGACTAGCCCTTGCCAATGCATTAATTAAGAAGCCCAAACTTTTGATTTTAGATGAACCTACAAACGGTTTAGATCCCAGAGGAATCAAAGAGTTAAGAAGCATGTTAAAGAAGATTAGCACGGAACAAAATATGAGTATTTTAATTAGTAGTCATATTTTATCAGAGGTAGAAAATATTTGTGATAGGGTTATGATCATCGATCAAGGCAATATCATTAGTGATTTTGGTATAGAAGAAGCTAAATATAAAAATATTAGTTTAGAAGAATTATTTTTTACTAAGACAGAGAGGTTTGAAAGTGGTGAACAAGATGAAAATAGTGAATCTAGTAAAAAGTGAGTTGATTAAAAATTACAGTATTAAGAAGCTCATAATAATTAGTGTTATTATGTTAGTAGTATCCATAGGTTTTGTAGAAATATATAGTAAAATGTATGAAAAGAGTGTATGGAGTTTCAGTAATTTTCAAAAGAAAATAGAAGAATTATCCAATAAAGAAAATAGGACATTAGAAGAAGATTATAATTTAATGGTATATGAAGTAAAAGGAAAAATTTATACTTATTTAAATTCTTTAGAAATACAAGGGAATGATTATGCGAGAGATTTAGCAGAAGAGATGATTCGTTTATCTAGTACTAATATTGGAATTAAAATCTTAAAAGAAAATTATGATAGTTCAATGATACAACAAATATGCAATACATCAAGCTATATATTTGAATCACCTTTTCAAGGAGAAATTCATCATTTATGTACTGCATATCCAAAACCAGAGCTAGATACTTTATATTTAGAAAATGAAGAAAAAATAAATGACTATGCTAACATCTTAAAGTCTAATAAGTACTATGTTTATATGGAATATCTATTAAACAAAGGACTGATACCAGAGGAAGAAAAAGAAATAGCTAATTTTATTGTTTTAAATAAGGTTGAAAATAGTAATCATTATCTTGTTTTAAATTTAAATCAATATCGCCAACTAGGACTCCATGCAAATCAGGAACTAATAAAAGAAGCAGAATTTAAACCTAAAAATTATAATAATTCTTTTCCTACCTATCAAGATTATGTAAGATATTATACTTATTTAAAAGAAGAGGCAATCAGTAAAAGAAACATCATATTATATAGTCAAGAGCATTCTATTCCGCATGATCTAGCATTTAATAGTGATGATCAAATAGATGACTATGATATTTATTTAACTACCAAATCTAATGTTAATTTGATTTTTCATTTTTCGGTAATAGTTATGGTTTTGGTTAGTATTACGAGTGGAAATATTATTGCAGGAGAACATAGTAAAGGTACGATTAAAAATATCATTACTGCACCTGTTAGAAGATGTAAGATATTACTTAGTAAGTTTATCTATTTGATACTCCACACTTATATCATATGGTTAATTGGTTTATTATTCTTAAGCTTATATAGTGGTATGAAATACGGATTCACAGATTTATTTACACCTAAACTTCTTTATATGAATCATCATGTTGTAGAAGTAAATTATTATTTATATTTATTGAAAGAGCTATTTGTTGCTAGTATTCCTGTGATTTGCTTTTTAAGTATTTTATTTTTCTTATCTGCCATCACTTTAAGTACCAGTATAACAGTTGGAATTACATCTATTTTAGCTATACTATCTCCTATTTATTGGTTTCTATGTGCTAACTTAAAATGCAGATTTTTAATCTATACACCGTTCTTATTCTTTGATGTAGGATTTATCCATAGTAAATTAGAGCCATATACTAATATTTTAAAACAAGCTAATATTAGTTACGGGAGAGGAATTATCATTTCTATAGTAGTAACTATAATTCTATATGGGATTACCAATATTGTTTATACCAAAAGAGATATTAAAAACTAATAGTATTCCATTTATTTTTCATCTGTTTAGAAAGAACTTGAATAGTTCTTTTTCTATGTTAAAATAAAGTAAATGCAACCGAAAATTAACAAAAAACAACTAAAAATTGATAGAATGCAACCAGTTGAAAATATAAAATGTTAGTGAAAAGGAGGAAAAATAAAATGAATTTAGCAGAAAATTTAAAGAAGATTAGAAAAGAACATAATCTTTCTCAAGAACAACTAGCAGAACAACTTGGTGTTTCTAGACAGTCTGTTTCTAAATGGGAATCCAATCAAGCATATCCTGAAATGGACAAAGTAATTCAACTTGCCAAAATGTTTAATTTAAATGTGGATGATCTATTAAATCAAGACATTAGAGAGGTTAATAGAGAAAAGCAGTCTAAGATTACGATCAATAAATATGTGGATGATTTTTTATCTTTTATTACGAAAACGGTAGATATGTTTAGTAGTATGAAATGGAACACTAGATTAAAGTGTATTTTTGAACAGTTTATAATTGGAATCGTATTATTATTACTTTTTTCCATAATAGGAGCAATTGGAAACCATATATTGTCAGGTCTCATATCTGTTTTTCCATACCAGGTAGAGAATATGATTTCTCGAATTTGTGATAGTATATACTTAGTATTTGCTTCAATCTTAGCTGTTATATTATTCATTCATATTTTTAAAGTAAGATACTTGGATTATTATGTAATTGTCAAAGAAGATAAAAATACCAAAGAAGAAAATAATAAATCAGAAATAACCAAAAGAAACACAGAACCAGAAAAAATAGTTTTGGAAAAGAAAAAAGAAAAGATCGTTATCAGAGATCCAAAACATTCAGAATATCGATTTATATCTGGAATGTTAAAATGTTTATTATTTTTGATAAAAGGATTTGCCTTGATGATAGCTTTCCCATGTTCCATGTCCTTAGTTTTCTTTGTTGTAGCATTGGTGATATCATTTTTAATTATGAAAACCGGGTTATTCTTTTTAGGTGTTTTCCTAGCAACAGTATCTTGTATTTTCATAAATATTATAATATTAGTAGTACTATTCAACTTTATTATGAATAGAAAGAATAAGAAGAAATTTTTACTAGTTTCGTTTATTGTATCATTAATATTGTTTGGAGTAGGTGTAGGGATTGGTACCATAGGATTTACCAGTTTTGATTATATTAATGATATGAATCATGAAGTGTATTTGAAAGAGGAAATTATTATTCCTATGCAAGAGAATTTAGTCATTGAATCTCATAATGGTAATATGATTGAATATATAGAAGAAGATCGAAATGATATAAGAATTGTTTCTAAATACACTAAGAACTACAAGTTGAAATATGATAAAGAATATACAGATTATCTATGGTTACATTTTGAGAATAATGATAGTAACATTTTAGAATTATTAAGAGAGATTCTTCAAGATATTAATCATAAAAAAATTATTAATTATTCGAAATGTAAAATATATATTTATACTTCGAAAAATAATATAGAAAAGTTAAATCGTAATCAAGTAAGTTATTTTCAAGAAATGCTAGAAAACGATAATGCTTATAATTAGTTTTATGAAAAACATATAGAGTATAAAAGTAAGAGGTATTCCCTAGAAGAGAAGCTGAGTAATAGTTAGAAACAAAAAAAGAATCCCATAATGATAAAATTAAAAGAAACAGCAGGAAAATAGTTTTTTAGAAAGGTGTAAACTTAACAGGAATTTTTATTAAAAAACTGTACAAAATAATAAAAGACAGATATAATGAGGTCAAGATAGATGTCTAGAAAGGATGATAAAAATGGATGAAAGAGAGATCATGGCTGAAGAAAAAGTAGAAAATAAAAGTACAGTAGATAATGATAAAGGGTTTACAATGATGTATAATATTACGATGGTATCAGCTGTTGCAACAGTAGCCATGTTTGTGCTTGGTGTAGCATTATATTTAACAGTTGTAGGATAAGACCAAAAATGGTCTTTTTCTTTTGTAAAAAAATGCCTAAGTACTTTCTAAAAGGACACTCATACTGTATAATAAACATAAGGAGTAGATAACATGATAGACCTAACAAATTTAAATGAAAAACAAAAAGAAGCAGTACTAACAACCGAAGGCCCACTATTGGTATTAGCAGGAGCAGGTTCAGGAAAAACCAAAGTACTTACTACCCGTATTGCTTACTTAATAGAGGAAGAAAATATTAGTCCATTTCATATTTTAGCAATCACCTTTACCAATAAAGCAGCCAAAGAAATGCAAGAAAGACTAATTAAATTAATTGGTGATATGGCTAGAAATATTCAAGTATCCACATTTCATTCTTTTGGTTTAAAACTATTACGAGAAAACTATGATAAACTTGGGTATGATAGAAATTTTGTAATTATGGATAGCGATGACTCTTTAACTGTAATCAAAAAGATTCTAAAAGAATTAAATTTGGATCCTAAACAATATAATCCTACCGCGATCAAAAATAAAATTAGTGGTTGTAAAAATGAGTTAATGACCCCAAAGCAGTATGAAACATATGCAACGACAGAATTTGAAAAAATAGTATTAACCGTTTATGAAAAATACGAACAGAAATTAAAATCCAATAATTCGGTAGATTTTGATGATTTAATGGTACTACCAATTAAATTATTTAGGGAATATGAAGATGTTTTAGACCATTATCAAGACAGATTTCGTTATATTTTAATTGATGAGTATCAAGATACCAATGAAGCTCAATATATGCTAGCAAAAATGATGGGAGCAAAATATAGAAATGTTTGTGTAGTAGGAGATGAAAACCAATCTATTTATTCTTTTAGAGGTGCTAATTATCGTAATATTTTAAACTTTGAGAAAGATTATAAGGAAGCAAAAACCATTAAACTAGAACAGAATTATCGTTCTACTCAAAATATACTAAATGCGGCCAATCAAGTCATCCAAAATAATCAAAATCGTAAAGATAAAAATTTATGGAGTGATAAAGGGGATGGAGATAAGATTGTATACTATCGTAGTTATGACGAAAAAGATGAAGCTCACTATGTAGCTCATACTGTAAAGCGATTAATTAGTGAAGGAAAAGATCCTGATGAAATCGCTGTTCTTTACAGAACCAATGCCCAATCCCGTACGGTTGAGGAAGAAATGTTAAAAGAAAATATTCCATACCGCGTAGTAGGAAGCTTTTACTTCTATGCTAGAAAAGAAATTAAAGACTTGATGTCTTATTTGAGATTAATTCATAATGAAAAAGATAATGTATCTTTAACAAGAGTCATTAATACTCCCAAAAGAGGGATTGGTTTAAAAACCATTTCTAATTTAGCTACTTTAGCCGACATTGAAGGAAAAAGCATGTATGAAGTGATTCAATCTGGTAAAGAGTTAGAATTTAAGAAAACAATCGAAGATTTGAAAAAAGTAGCAGAGAATATTACTTTAACAGAGCTGGTAGACAAAATATTAGATACTACGGGTTATCGTCAAGAATTAGAAAATGAAAAAACCTTAGAAGCCGATATTAGGCTGGAGAACTTAGAAGAGTTTAAATCGATTACCAAAGCCTTTGAGGAAAGAGATGGAGTAATCTCCTTAGAAGATTTCTTGTTTGAAGTAAGCTTAGTAAGCGATAGGGAAGAATACAAAGATGCCAAAGATAAAGTAAGCTTAATGACAGTCCATTCTGTAAAAGGATTAGAATTTAATGATGTGTTTGTAATAGGACTAGAAGAAGGAATTTTTCCTCATATGAATTCTCTTATGGACAATCAAGAATTGGAAGAAGAAAGGCGTCTTGCGTATGTTGCTATCACTCGTGCCAAAGAAAGATTATATTTGGTAAATGCTAGAAGAAGAATGTTATATGGAAAAGACCAAGTAAATCCTCCTAGCAGATTTATTGGTGAAATTAATCCAGAATTAATTGAAAGCAATCAAAGAGACGAAAAACAGGAAACCAAAATAGTACAAGAAGAGAAGTTTTACCAAGAGGATATGGACTGGAAAGTTGGAGATTATGCCTATCATGATGTTTTTGGAGCAGGTCGAGTTGTGGAAGTGACCAACACATTAATTAGCATTGCTTTTAAAAGTCCACATGGAATTAAAAAATTGATGAAGAATCATAAAAGTATAAAGAAAGTATAATAAAATTTAGGGGAGTAGTAGTATGAAAAAAGTAAAAGATGCAGTAGGATATCTAACATGTGGTTTTGTAATGACAATGAAGAAAGATAATAGTGATTATATTGGTTATATCTTAAAATATGATGGAAGTATTTTTGAAGATGTTTTTATCATAGAAATAGAAAATTTCTTAACACAATTTCCTAATATAGAAAAGCAACTAGATAAAGGATTTTCTTATCATGCAGTATATGATATTGAAACAAAAAAATATCAAAGCAGTATCATAAGTTCCGATAAAAAAGAGGGTTATAAAACATTGAAACCAGAGGAAATAATCGAAAAGCTTCAAGTACTAAATACAAATTTTTTAGATGGTATAATCGATTTAGATACTAAAATAGCGAACCAAATGAATAAAATTCAGGAAAAACAAAAAAGAAAAGCATCATAAAATATAGAAAGGAGACAAAATTATGCAAAAAAATTTAACACTTTTAATTATGGCAGCGGGTATGGGGAGTCGTTTTGGGGGATTAAAACAAATTGAACCAGTAGGTCCAACGGGAGAGTTTATTATTGACTATTCTGTCTATGATGCTATTCAAGCAGGATTTAATAAAATAGTTTTTATCATTAAAGAAGAAAACTATGAAGTATTTAAAGAAACGATAGGCAAAAGAATAGAAGATAAAATAAAAGTAGAATATGTTTTTCAAAGACTAGAAGATTTACCAGAAGGATATACCTGTCCAGAGAATCGCGAAAAACCATGGGGAACTGCTCATGCGATTCTTTCCGCTAAAAATAATATTCATGAACCTTTCGTTATTATCAATGCTGATGATTTCTATGGCAGAGATGCTTATTTGGTAATTAGTAAATTTTTAAAAGAAGAAGTTCAAAATAATAAATATGGTTTGGTTGGTTATTCAGTAAAAAATACCCTAACTGAAAATGGTTCTGTAAAAAGAGGTATTTGCAAACTAAAGGAAAATTACTTACAAGAAATTATTGAAAGTAATGTCATAGAAAAAAATGGTGTGATTACAGCTACTCCCTTAGATGGTAGAGATCCC
The DNA here is from genome assembly GCA_944350415.1 of uncultured Bacilli bacterium. Lineage (GTDB taxonomy): Bacteria > Bacillota_I > Bacilli_A > RF39 > UBA660 > Alloscybalousia. The sequence continues at coordinate 8,519 of CALVOY010000046.1, forward strand.
TTTTTAGTTACGGAAGATACTTATGTATCTATGAATATGTTAGGATTTTCCCCAAGCTTATTTTCTTATATTGAGAAAGCTTTCCCTTCTTTTCTAGAAAAAAATAAAGATAATATTTTAAAATGTGAATATTTAATTCCAGATGTTTTAACGATGGCAATAGAAGAAGGTTATGCAAGAACGAAAGTATTGCCTACTACCGCTAAATGGGAAGGGGTAACTTATAAAGAAGATAAAGATAGTGTTGTAAAAGCTATTCAAAAGTTAATGGAAGAAGGAGTTTATCCACAAAATTTGTGGAAAAAATAAAATGAAGAAAAGATTTTTGTGGATATTGATATTTTTTGTTATTGGAGCCATAGCAATCTATCTAATAACTAGCCCTAAAGTAGAAAAGTGGACTTATGATTTGTTACCCAATAATTATGCAATCAAAAAAACATCTAGTACGGAGGTAGTATTAGGAAAATATATAGACGGTTTATTTGAAGTAACTCAAGATGGGAAGCAAATAGGAATAGAAGATTATATTGCCGAGTTTGCATATGGAGAAACTTATATAGCATTAAAATGTTTAGAACCAATCGATAATGGTATCAATATAAAGTTTTATATAGTGGATACCAAAAACAATAATATTTATGGACCTTATAAAGATGAAGAAACATATAATGCCGTAGTTGATAAAATAGTAGATGAAGAATTAAATGATTGGATAGAGACTATTACGATACCAGAGGGTGCGGTAGATAAATAAAATTAATAGGAGACAAAATGAAAAGAATGAATGGTTGTATTAATATAGATGAATTTTTAAAAGAAAATGGTGCTACTTCGTTAGATATCAGTGATTTAGATTTTGAGGGGAAAATTAAGGTAGAGTATTGGATGGGAAATGATCGTTTAGCTTTTTGGTTTAAAGATGGAAAGAAGGAATTCCTATTTAAGGTAGTATCTAATCCAATTCAAGCGTATTTAGAATTAGTATGTGAGAAAATAGCCAATCAATTAAATATCCCATGTGCCCATTATGAAATAGCAACATTTCAGGGAGAGATAGGTGTTGTAACCGAAAATTTTAAAAAAGAGAACAAAATATATAAAACAGGACAATCATTATTAACAGAATATTATCATTTAGAAGATGATGGGATTCAGTCTTTACCATACAATAATTTAGAAAATATATTAGAAATGTTTAAACAATTGACAGATGATATTCCTAATAAAGATTTTGTTTTCCAAAAACTTGCCAATCAATTAATAACAGTTTTTATTTTTGATTTAATTATAAACCAGTCTGATAGAAAACCTAATAATTGGGGAGTTGAAATAGATAATAAGAATATCAATATGCAAGTTTTATTTGATAATCAGGAATCTTTTGGCTTTAGCAATTTAAATAGATTATTTTCTTTATTTGTAATACCAGAAAATTACTATAATCAGGATTCGAAAGAAAAAATGATAGTTGATTTTTTAACATATTTCCCAGAATATAAAGAAATATTAAAATCTAGCTTAGAACAAGTCAATATAAAACAGGCTTTTAAAAGTATGATAGCTGAGAATCAGATTTTAATATCTGATGATATTCAAAATATTATAGAAGAGTCTTTTACTCAAAATAAAAAGATGATAATGAATATTATAGAAGAATATAAAAGTAACTTAGAAAGAGATGAACAAGATGAAAGAAAGAGTAGATGAATTAGTTGAAATATTAAATGAAGCAAATTATAACTATCATGTATTGGATAACCCAACTATCACAGATCAAGAATTTGATAAACTTTTAAGGGAATTATTTATCTTAGAAGAAAAGTATCCAGAGCTAGTTAGAGAGGATTCTCCTACTCATCGTGTTGGTGGAGTAATACTAGATGAATTTCAAAAAGTAACACATCAGCTTCCTATGATGTCTTTAGGAAATGTTTTCAACGAAGAAGAAATTCGTGCCTTTGATAGTCGAATTCGCAAAGAGGGAATTCATCCTCAATATGTATGCGAATTAAAAATTGATGGTCTAAGTGTATCTCTTCATTATGAAAAAGGGAAATTGGTAACAGCTGCTACTCGTGGAGATGGCGTAGCAGGAGAAGATATCACGAATAATGTAAAAACCATTAAAACAGTCCCACTTACTTTAAAAGAGAAGGTAGATATTGAGGTTCGTGGAGAGATCTACATGAGTAAAAAAACATTAGAATCATTAAATAAAGAAAGAAAAGAAAAAGGGCAACCTTTACTTCAAAATTGTCGTAATGCAGCAGCTGGCTCGATTCGCCAATTAGATTCTAAAATCGCAGCTTCTCGTAAATTAGACTGTTGGATTTATCATTTGCCAAATCCAGAAGATTATGGAATTAAAACCCATTGGGAATCTCTGGAATATATGAAAAGATTAGGTTTTAAAATCAATCCTAATAATTTACTAGTAACCGATGTGGAAGGCATTTTAGATTATATTTCTTATAAAGGAAAAGAAAGATCTGGTTTACCTTATGATATTGATGGCGTTGTAATCAAAGTAAATAATATTGAGGAACAGAAAAAGTTAGGATTTACTGCACATCATCCCAAATGGGCAACTGCTTATAAATTTCCTGCCGAGGAAGTATTAACGAAATTAAAAGATATCATTTTTACGGTAGGGAGAACTGGGCAAATCACTCCTAATGCTGTATTAGAACCAGTTATTGTTGCTGGAAGTACCATATCGCGTGCTACTTTGCATAATGAAGATTATGTAAAAGCTAAGGATTTAAAAATAGGGGATATTGTCTCTATTCATAAAGCAGGGGATGTCATTCCGGAAGTAGGGGAAGTAAAATTAGATCGTCGTACTGGGGAAGAAAAAGATTTCCACATGATTACTAGATGTCCAATGTGTAATGAGCCAATCTTTAGAAAAGAGGGACAAGCTGACTATTTCTGTGTCAATCCTCATTGTCCAGCAAGAAGTATAGAAGGATTGTGTCATTTTGTATCCCGTAAAGCTATGAATATAGATGGACTTGGCGATAGAATTATAGAAGATTTTTATAATATGAAATATATCAAAGGTATTCCAGATATCTATAAATTAAATCATTATCGTGATGAATTAACCGAACTAGAAGGCTATGGAAATAAATCCATTGATAATTTACTGACAGCAATTGAAAATAGTAAAAATAATTCTTTGGAAAGACTTTTATTTGGATTAGGGATATCGAATGTAGGTGAAAAAACTTCTAAAGTACTGGCAATGCATTATGAAACACTAGATCATTTAATGAATGCTGATTTTGAAGAATTAAATAGCATTCCGGATATTGGGGAGATTATCGCAAAAAGTATTATAGATTATTTTCAAAATGAAAAGAATCAAAAAGTAATAGAAGAGCTAAAAGAAATAGGAGTAAATACTATATATACAGGACCAAAAGTAGAAGTGAATGAAAGTTTTTATAATAAAACTTTTGTGATTACTGGTACTTTAACCAAATACACGAGGGATGAAGTAGAAGAAAAGATAGAACTTTTAGGTGGAAAAACATCTTCTTCAGTAAGTAGTAAAACAAGTGCTGTGATTGTTGGAGAAAATCCTGGAACTAAATATGATAAAGCTTTAAAACTAGGAATTCCAATTTGGAGTGAAGAAGATTTGGAAAGTAGGTTTTAATATGCAAGAACAAGGAATCGTTATTTTTGAAGATGGAGCTACCTTACCGTTTGGTAAATATTATTGCCCAGATGAACCAGAGTATTTAAAGACTCCATCTCATGAAAAAAGCTTTCTAAATGAAGTCATAACAAGCTTTGCCTTTAAATTATCTAATCACGCATATAATAAGCAATTAAATCTCTATAATAATGCAATGCTGCTTTCATTAGCAGGATTGATCATCATTTTAAATAATCAATCTTCTATTAATTCACAAACTGAAATTTTAGCTTATGCACCGTCCATACCAACAGTAGAACAAATTCAAAGTTTAGAAAAAAATGAAACCTTATCCAATATCAAAATTCAAAAAGTTTATGAATATCAAACTATGGATTGGGATGATTATATAGAATATAAAAATTTTGAAGATTATATCAACAGCAAATCACAAATCAAAAGGGTATGAAAGTTTGGTGATATAAGTGAAAAAAATATTATCGAGAAATACAATTTTATATATACTCATTTTTGGCTTCTTTTTTACCATTCTAACCTTATCTCCCATTTCTGGTGATGACTGGGGAAATTATCTTGTAGGGAAACAAGGAATGATTCATAGCTTTGTTCAAGCCTTCGAAATGTATTTCAATTGGGAAGGTAGGCTGGTAAGTAGAATTCTTATTAATATATTAACTTATCATAAATGGCTATGGAATATAGTAAATAGCTTATTCATAACAGGAATTATTTATGGAATCATAGTAGTCGTAAAGCCAAGACAGAAGAAATTGACAATTTGTCTTAGTATATTAACGGTTCTATTAATGAATATTTTTACTTTTTCCCAGATTATTGTTTGGGTAGCTGGAAATATTACTTATTTATTTTCATTTTTTCTATTATTTTTTTATTTATTGAACATTCTTAAAAATCAACAAAAAGAATCCATTATATTTAAGATAATGCTTGGTTTTATAAACTTAATTCTCCCTATGTTTGTAGAACATATTGCAGTATTACTAATTATGATAAATATTTCTACTTTAGTAATAAAATATTATCAGAGTAAAAAATGGGACAAAGAGTATTTGATTTATACTATAATATCGATTTTATCTACTTTAATTATGTTTTTATCACCAGGCACTATTTATCGACAAAGTATTGAAAATACACAATTTAATCATTTTAATATATTAGAGAAAATAATATATAATATTCCTAATTTTATATACTATACATTTATCATAAATAGTTTCTTATTACTTTTATTAACAATAACAATTATATTTAGAATAATTAGAAAAAAACAAAATAAAGCGAAGAGCATGATTATAATTCTATATATGAGTATCATTCCGATACTAACTATTTTTGTTTATAATTTATCCCAGTTTATTATTTTACCTGATGTTTTTATACAAATGATAAATCCTAATAATAGGTTTGTTCAAATCTATTGGCTTCTTTACATGATAATCTATTTGTTTTTACTATTAGAAGATATGAAATCTATAAAAGGAAAAAGGAATTTCATATTTACAGTACTTGCTTTCTTAGCAAATGCTATCATGTTACTATCGCCAACTTGGGGTTATCGTACTAGTTTTGTTACTTATATGTTTTTAATCATTCCATGCATAAAGGAAATAGATGATATCAAGGTAAATAAAATAATAGAAAACATAATAATAGCCATCACAATACTTACATCCATTCTATTCTTAATTTTTTATATTAACATAAGAATAGAACAAAATCATCTAGAAGAAAGTATTCAGAAGCAATTAGAGGAGGATAAACAAGTAATTGAAATAGAATCATTCCCATCATATGCTAACTGTAATATCAATCCGACCAATGATTACCACATGGAAATCTTTAAAGAATACTATCAAATCGCAAAAGAAAAAGAAGTAATACTTCTGCCTAATCATTGGCGTTATATCATAATTAAGTAATCATAATAATGAAATTTATGATATAATTATACATAGTTATTTGGTATAATACTATGTATAATTTTTTTATGGAGGAATGTATGGATAAACTAACAAAAGAAGAAGTATTACATGTTGCTCATCTTGCTAGAATTAAAGTAACGGATGATGAAATAGAAAAGTATCAAGTAGATTTAAAAAAACTATTAGATGATGTAGATAAAATAAAAGATATTGAAGTAGAAAGTAGTGAATTACTAGTTACACCAGTAGAACATGAATCTATTTTAAGAAATGATCAAGATACAAGAAGTGTTGATTTTAATGAGATTAAAAAGAATGTACCAGCAACGACTGGTAATTTTGTAGAGGTTCCGGTGATGGTAAATGAATAATTATTTAGATTTAAGTATAAAGGAAATACACGAATTATTAGTAGCTAAAAAAATAACGCCAGTTGATTTAGTAGAAGAATGCTATACTAGAATTGGGGAAAATAGTGATTTAAATAGTTTTATTACTTTAAATAAAACAGAAGCTATAGAATATGCAAGAAAACTGGCTGAGGAAGAAGTGGAAGTGGATAACCTATTATGGGGAATTCCTATTGCGATAAAAGATAATATCTCTACAAAAAATATTAGAACGACTTGTGCATCAAAGATGTTAGAGAATTATGTACCTATTTATGATGCAACAGTTATTGAAAAAGTAAAAGCTGCTAAGATGATTATTATCGGGAAAACCAATATGGATGAGTTTGCCATGGGATCAGCCAGCCGTACTAGTTATTTTGGGGCTCCCAAAAATCCTGTGGATAAGACAAAAATTACAGGTGGTTCTTCTGGTGGAAGCGCTTCCTGTGTAGCAGGAAACTTAGTACCTATTGCACTTGGTAGTGATACTGGCGGATCCATTCGTCAACCCGCGAGTTATACAGGTATTGTAGGGATGAAACCTACTTACGGTAGAGTATCCAGATATGGACTAATCGCTTATGGATCTAGCTTAGATCAAATTGGCCCAATGACTAGAAATGTTTATGAAAATGCGCTTTTATTAAATACTTTAGTTGGTAAGGATAAAAAAGATTTAACTAGTGTCGAAAGAGAAAAAGAAGACTTTACTAGATTAATTGGAAAAAATATTGATGGTATGAAAATAGCCATTCCAGAGTTTTTTGTAAGTAGTATTGTATCACCAATTATTATTGAAAAATTAAATCATGTCGTAGAAATCTTAAAAGAAAATGGTGCAACGGTTGAATATGTTGACATGAAATACTTAGATCAAGTAGTAACCATATATCAGATTATTACTATGGGAGAAGCTAGTAGTAATTTAGCTAGATTTGATGGTGTTAAATTTGGATATCGTGCAGAAAATTCGGAATCAGTAGAAGATATGTATGCTAATACTAGATATGAAGGATTTGGTACTGAGGTTAAAAGAAGAATCATGGTAGGTAGTTATTTATTAAGCGGAGAAAATGCTAAAATCTACTATGACAAAGCACTAATGATCAGAAATGCTCTAAAACAAGAATTTAATAAGTTTTTTGAAAAATATGATTTTGTTTTTGGACCAACAACTACTACAGTTGCTTATGGCCTAGATGAAAACTTAGATGACCCAAGAAAATCATTTATGGATGATACTTTGGTTATGCCAGTTAATATGGCAGGTTTACCAGGGATTAATATCCCAATGGGAAAAGATTCTGATAATATGCCAATCGGACTTCATATTATTGGTGCTCACTTTGAAGAAGCTAGAATGTATCAAATTGCTTCTTTTCTAGAGAATAAACTAAAGTAAGGGGTGGAAACATTGAAAAGAAAAGAAAATAAAGTATTTAAAAAAAATGTAATAATAACTAGTATAGCTTCATGGTTCCTTGCTTCGCCACTTGCGATGAGAATAAAAAGCATAGAGATGATAGCTACCCATCGTAATATTTTTGTCGGCAAATTGTCGGATGATACCAATGACGATATAAACCAAGCTGTAAAATATTTAAAGCTAACGAATGGATTGGAGGAAAAATAATGAACGATTATAAAACAACCATAGGAATTGAAGTACACTGTGAGTTGAAAACGAATTCTAAAATGTTCTCTGATTCCATTAATAACTATGGGGGAGTAGCCAATGTGAATATCAATGAAGTGGATTTTGCCTTACCAGGAACACTTCCATGTATGAATGAATATGGGATTGAACTAGGATTAAAAGCTGCTTTGGCTTTAAACTGTGAAATCAATAAAAAAGTGGTATTTGATAGAAAAAATTATTTTTATCCTGACCTTCCGAAAGGATATCAAATTACCCAAGCAAGAAATCCTATTGGTGTGAATGGATATGTTGAAATTGAAGTAGATGGAGTTAAGAAAAAAATCGGAATTCATGATATTCATATCGAAGAAGATACTTGTAAAAGTACACATGCTGAGACCAAATCCTACCTAGATTTTAATCGTAATGGCGTACCACTAATTGAAATCGTATCGGAACCAGATATGTCTAATGAAAAAGAAGCAATGGCTTATTTAGAAAAATTAAGAGAGTTACTGCTTTATACGAATGTATCAGACTGTAAGATGGAAGAAGGAAGTATGCGTTGCGATGTCAATGTATCAGTATCTAAAACAGATAAGTTAGGTACTCGTACGGAAACAAAAAACATTGGTTCTATTAGCAGTGTAGGGCGTGCTATCCTTGCGGAAGCTAAAAGACAGATAGAAGAACTAGAAGCAGGTAGAGAGATTCTGGAAGAAACCCGTCGTTTTGATGAAAAAAAAGATTGTACGATTTTAATGCGTGTCAAAGAAACTGGAAATGACTATCGCTATTTTCCAGAACCAAATCTTCCTCCTTATACTTTAGAAGATTCCTTTATTAATCGAGTAAAAGAAAATATGGAAGTATTACCAGATGTTAGAAGAAAAACTTATTTAGATGCGGGCATTCATCCAGTTAATGTTGAAAAAATTATCGCAAATAAAGAAATTAGTGATTACCTATTAGGATTAAACTGTAATTTAGTAATTGCTAGTAATTTGTTATTAGGTGAAATCTCTGCCTATTTAAATAAAACAGAAAAAAAATTAGAAGAAACGAAATTATCGAAAGAAAAATTCACCGTACTTGTGAATAAACTAGATAGTAAAGAGATCAACAATCAAATCTTTAAGGAGATTGTAGATACTTTGATGGAAACAGAAGAAGATATCAACAAACTTGTGGAAAACCAAAAAGCAAATGCTCTAAGTGAAACAGATTTAACTAACATTGTGGAAAAATTAATTTTAGAAAATCCAGAAAGTGTAGAAGATTATAAACAAGGAAAAGATAGAGCCATCAAATATTTAATGGGACAAATTATGAAAGAAACAAGAGGAAAAGCAGATCCTGCTTTAGCCAATCAATTACTGCTACAGAAATTGAGTGAACAATAGTTTGATTGACTTATTTAAAAACTATTGTATAATGTAAACTAAGAAGGAGCTTGAAAAAATGAAATGGATAAAAAAGAATAAGTTTACTGTTATTGCGATTATTATTTTCGTTGTACTTGCGATCATTGGTTTCAAAGTGAAAGAAATTTTTTTCCCAGATCAGAGAACCGCTATTTATGGAGACCGTTTAGAAGGCAAGGTAGCAGTAGAACAATCTACTTATGATACATTAAAACAAAATCTTAGTGAGAAAGAAAAAGTAAAATCGGTAACAGTGCGCGAAAATGGAAGACGCATCGATATTACAATTACAGTAGAAGATGATATGAGTAAAGAGAGTGCAAAAAACCTAACAGCTGGCATGATGGAACCTTTTACAGAAAGCCAAATTGGCTACTATGATTTTCAAGTGTTTATCAAAAAAGATTCTACTAGCGAGAATGACTTTCCAATTATTGGATATAAACATCATAACAGTTCCGATTTTTCTTGGACTAAAGATAGAGAGAAAACAGAAGAGGAAGGATAATAATGAAAAAGAAAGTAATTATTATAGTTCCTATTGTTATTGCTTTAGCAGTATTTATAGGAGTATATATATATTTTAATCATGAAGATGCCAAGACCAGTTTAACCGTAACAGAAAAAAAATGGATTGCTGATAACTCAGATCAAAAATATGACTTTGAAATAGCCAATAATATTCCCATCTACTCCATGGATGGTACCGGAGTAGTCTTTGATTTTATTAATAACTTTGAAGTGGATACAGATTTGGAATTTAATAAAATCTCCTACTTAAAAGAAAATCAGCCTACTACAACCGGTTTAAGAATTCGTATCTTAAACAATGATGTATCTTTAACAGAAAATGACTTACTAATTGCAGAAGATGGTTATGTACTAATTAGTAAAGAACAAAATAGATATGATCAAATATCCGATATTGGTACTCATACAGTAGGGGCTTTTACTTCGGATATCGGAGAAGTTAGTTATTTTTTAAAAACAGCTACCAATCTAACTTACAAATCATATGAAAATATAGAAACCATGCTAACAGATTTAGAAGCAGGAACTATTTCTATGATTGTGATTCCACATATCATGTATTTAGAAGAGACTCTAAGTAATGATAATTACTATATTAATTATTATTTGACAGAAATGTCTAAGAAAATTGTATTAACACTAAGTGATGATAATCAAGAGTTAAATAATGTTGTTAAAAAATATTATGAAAAGTGGAAAAAAGATTATTTTGTATCTGTTTATAATGAAGAGTATTTAAAATACTATATCGCAGCTAAAAATATAAATGCTAAAGTAAAAGCAGATATGTTATCTAAAAATTATGTATATGGCTATATAGAAAATGCACCATATGAAACCAATATAGATGGTGTTCCATCTGGAATTGCTTCTGAATATATTGCTAGGCTGAAGCGATTAACAGGAATTGATATTACTTATCAAAAATATGAATCTATAGCAGAATTACAGCAAGCAATTAATAATAAAGAAGTAGATATCTATTTTAACTATTTTGATGTAACCAACACAGGATATAGTATGACTACATCTCCTTTTATCGAAGAATATGTTGTTTTGCGCAATAACAAAAATAAAGAGAATGTTACTACTTTTGAAGAATTAAAAGGAAAAACCATTAACATGCTAGCTAGTAGTACTTTGGCCAAGTACTTTAAGGCAAATTCTAAGGCCAATGTAGTAGAAGTATCTAATTTAGATGATCTTGCGAAGGATAATAATTTAATTGTAATAGATAAAGAGCTTTACTTATATTATCGTAATACTAAATTTAGTAAGTACGAACCTATTTATCATAATTCTATGAGTAATGATTATAATTTTGGAGTACTAAATACAAATAGTGAGCTATATCAATTATGGAATTATATTATGACAACTAATTCTTACTATAATTATCGCATTAGTGGTTTAAATTCTTTAAGTTTATCTTTGGTAGATAGAACTACATTTGAGGAGCTTTATCTAATTGTATTAGGAGTTATTTTATTACCGCTATTAATTTTATTAGCACTATATTTAATCTTAAAAAATAGAAAAAGGCAAACGAAAGTAAAAAAAGAAGATAGGCGTAAGTATACAGATATTTTAACCTCATTAAAAAATAGAAATTATTTAAATTTAAATATTCCTATCTGGGAAGAAAGTAAAATTTATCCACAAACGATCATTATTATAGACTTAAATAATACTAAATATGTAAATGATAATTATGGTCATGAAGCAGGAGATAATTTAATCATATCAGCAGCTTCTACTCTGGTAAATACACAGCTAGAAAATAGCGAAATTATTCGTACAGATGGAAATGAGTTTTTAGTTTACCTAGTAGGATATACTGAAAAACAAATTGAAACTTATTGTAGGAAATTAAACAAAGAGATGAAGGAATTACCATATGGATTTGGAGCTGCGATTGGATATAGTATGATTATGGATGACATTAAGACAATTGACGATGCTATTAATGAAGCAACTTTAGAAATGGAAACGGTCAAAGAAGGATTGAAATGAAATAAAAGTGGGTGATATTTATGACTACTTGGAAGGACAAATTAAATCGATTCACAAAAAAAGTATTTCAAATGATAAAAAAGCCAGAAATGCGTATTCTACCTGGACAACTGGCTTTTTTCTTATTGCTTTCTATTATTCCTTTGTTTGCGATTATTGCCGTTATAGCTAGTCAATTTTCACTATCTATAGAATGGCTAATTCAAGCAATTAACGAAAATCTTCCTCAAGAAGTTGCTGATTTTATTATAGAGATTATCGATGGAAAAAATCTCAATATAAATGTTGTGATTTTCTGTGTATCAGGGTTTATTTTAGCATCCAATGGTCCGCATTCTATGATTATTGCTTCCAATCTTCTTTATAAAGTAAAAGATAAAGAATTTTTAACTAGAAGAATCAAATCGATATTCATGACCATTATTTTAATTATGCTATTCATTTTTATGTTAGCAGTACCTGCCTTTGGAGATAGAATTGTTGCTTTTATTGTAGATTTTATTCCTAACATACAAATCGGAACAGCAGTACAAACTGGGTATAGTATTTTAAAGTACCCAACTTCGCTCCTAATTATTTATTTTCTAGTAAAAATATTATATACGATGGCTCCGGATACTACCATTAAAAGTAGAGATACTACTACTGGAGCAATTTTTACAACAGTTGGTTGGATCATTGCAACTGAAATATTTTCTTTTTATATTAGTTATTTTGCTAGATATAACTTGTTATATGGAAGTGTCGCTAATTTATTAGTACTATTTTTATGGCTTTATCTACTATCCTATATTTTTGTACTGGGAATGGCTCTAAATGCTAGTAGCCAAGAAGAATTTGAAAAAAATAAATAGTAGTGATATAATGTTAAGAAGAAAGGGTTGTGGCAATGAAGAAAAAAATGAAAAAGCAATGGAAAATATGCAAAGATAGGATAAAAAAATTATATAAGGATTTCAGAAAAAATCCTAAGGTAACATTATTATCATTATTAAATACATTCATAGAAATGATAAAAAATAATACTTTATTTTTTGTATTTGTAATTACGAATGTTTTTATTGGTATTTTACTAAGGTTCTTTACCATTCATACTGTGGAGAATTTGTTATTACTAAAGCCAATTTTAGCGGATTTAGCCATTGTTTTATTTTTAGGGGGAATTAATTTTTTCTTAAAAGAAAAAAATCGTTTTCCTTACTTATTAACAGTTAGTATCATTTTAACTTTAATTTGTGTAATTAATTCTGTATATTATACTTTTTACACTTCTTTTGTATCGGTTTCTTTAATTTCTACTAGTAGATATGCAGTTCAAGTGGGAGATGCAATAGTAGAAAATGTAATCAAAGTTCAAGACTTTATATATATTTTATCTCCAATTTTACTAACGATTACTTATATTAGATTGCGCAAACATAAAAAATTAACCAAAGAAGAAAAAGAAAGACGAGATACAAAAAAAATGATTACTACTTTTATCTTTGCAGGTATTATACTATTTTTCTTCTTAATTTCTTTAACAGCACTGGAAATTGGACGTTATGCCAAACAATGGAATCGTGAATATATCGTCATGCGTTTTGGTATATATGCTTATCAATTAAATGATATTATCAAAAGTATTGAGCCACAATTAACTAGTCTATTTGGTTATGATAAAGCCTTAAAAACATTCACAGAATATTATCAAGATGCTCCAGATGAACAAACTTGGACCAACGAATATACTGGTATTTTTGAAGGAAAAAATATTTTAGTCATTCACTATGAAAGTATGCAAAACTTGAATATCGGTTTAACATTCAATGGAGAAGAAGTAACACCTACCTTAAATAAACTTGCCAAAGATTCTATTTATTTTAGTAATTTTTATTCACAAGTAAGTGTAGGTACATCTAGTGATTCAGAATTTACTTTCAATACTTCATTGATGCCTACTAATACTGGTACTGCTTTTGTTAGTTATTTTAATCGTGAATATGTAACCATACCATTATTATTAAGAGAAAAAGGCTATTATGCATTTAGTATGCATGCCAATAATGGATCTTATTGGAATCGTAATATTATGCATGAAACTTTAGGATATCAAAGATTTTATAGCAAAACAGATTACGAAATTGATGAAGTAATTGGTCTAGGTCTATCCGATAAGTCATTCTATAGACAATCTATCGAAAAAATAAAAGAAATAAATGCCAAAGGGCAACCGTATTATGGAACCATTATTACTTTAACAAACCATACTCCATTTTCAGATACCGATAAATATGGCGAATTTGATGTTAGCTTGAAAACCACCAAGTATAACGAAGAGACTGGAGAAGAAGAAGAGGTTGTATATCCATACTTAGAGGGAACAAAATTAGGTAATTATTTTAAATCTGTCCACTATGCAGATGAGGCATTAGGAGAATTTATTAATGTCTTGGAGGAAGAAGGTATTTTAGATAATACTGTATTGATTATTTACGGAGATCATGATGCTAGACTTCCAAAGACAGATTATAGAAAACTTTATAACTACGATCCAGAAACAGATGGTATTAGATCTTGTGAAGAGGGCGATGATACTTGTGTTAAAATTGATAGTAATACATATGAATTATTAAGAAAAGTTCCTTTATTAATCTATAGTAAAGAAACCAAAGAAAGTCTACATCAAGAAGTGACAACCGTAATGGGAATGTATGATGTAATGCCTACCTTAGGTAACATGTTTGGTTTTTATAATAAATACCAATTAGGACATGATATTTTCAGCTTAACAGATGATAATATTGTAGTATTCCCAAATGGGAACTGGGTAACGAATAAAGTTTATTATAATGCTCAAAATGGTTCATCACTCATTTTAAAGGAGACAGAACTTCCCGCTAACTATATTGAAGATTGCATTGAATATTCAGAAAAATTATTAAGCGCTTCCAACGCTACCATTGTATTTGATTTGATCAAGAAAGCAAGAGAAACCAAAGAAGCAGATTCTGATTATATTGAAGAAAAAGCAGTAGTTGAGGAATAGGTGAGAACATGAAAAAGAATAAGAAGATGAAAATAAGAAAAGGAAGAGTTCTAGCAGTAATTCTAGTAATAGGAGTTTTGCTAGGACTCTTCTATATGAAAACGAGAACAAAATTACAAGTAGTTAGTGTAGTATCAGAAATAGATCATTATAATTATACTTTAGAAAGTAATGCCACAAGAATCTATAAAAAGTACTTCAAAGAGTTAGAGCAGGAATTAGAAGATAATAAGGTGGATGAAGAAAACTATGCATCATTGATTGCCAAATTATTTGTGATTGATTATTATACGCTAAATAATAAAGTAACCAATAAGAATATTGGAGGAACTCAGTTTATCCACTCTAATCTAAAAAATAGTTTTATAGATGAAGCTTCTAGCACTGTTTATAAGTATATTAAAAATAATTTATATGGTAACAGAAAGCAAAAGCTTCCGGAAGTAAATGATGTAGAGATAGAAGAAATTGCCCAAATCGAATATCAAGAAGGAGACTATCAGGATGATTCTGCATATCAGGTCACTGTAAAAGTAGGATATGTGGATGATTATGATTATCCAGAAAAAGTAGTATTAACTATGATTCATGAAGAAAATAAATTAGCAATTGTAGAAATAGAGTAAATAAAAAAAGAAGAAGCAACATTAAGCTTCTTTTATGATGGTCCAAATTGGAAATTCTTTACCATTTCTGGTTCTTCTAGATTCAAATTAACTTTCATTTCACGACTAGCATTTTCAACACTTTCTTCATCTAACAAATAACATGATAACCTACTATTTAAATTTTCAAAATAAATTTTTTTATTCGTTCCCGCTAATTTAATTTGCACGATATTCATAAGATCATCATTACTTTGATATTCACGAGAAGCTAAAATATCCTTGAATATATTGTAAAAAGACAGGATTTCTTCGGTAGTTAAGTTCGTATCTAGGTTATTAGAAACAGATTCTAGTATATTTAATAAAGTACTTACATCACGAACACTAGTCATTTTGTTTAGTAAAGCTTTGATTAAAAGTTGCTGATTATAGCCTCGATCAATATCTCCTAACCTTAGATCATAACGATTTCTAGCTAAAACCAAAGCTTGTTCTCCATTTAAAGTTTGTAATCCTGGATCAATACAAATTTCTCCTTGACGATTTGAATCATCTGTACATAACTTTTTAGGAACATCTACGGTAACACCACCTAAAGCATCGACAATTTCTACAACACCCTTAAAATTTACTTTTACATAATAATGAATGTCAACATCAAATACATTTTCAATGGTTTCCATCATACAGTCCGTTCCAAACCATCCCACATGCGTTAATTTATTTTTTGTATTATCACGACAACTAACAGGAACATAACTATCTCTTGGAATAGACATCATAGTAATATTGAAAGTTTGTGGGTTAAAAGTAATTAATATTAATCCATCTCCATTAGCATAAGCATTCTTTTTTAATCCATCCTTTTCTGAATCTACACCCATTAATAAAATAGAGAAAGGTTTTAGATTAGAGGCATTATTTAACATAGAAGCCTTAGAAGATTCTTTCTGAATGGTTTTATCTTTTTCTAAAATAGTTTTAACATCATGATTGATATTTTCAAAACCTTCTATATTTTGAAACATTACATCGTAGTTACTAGAAACAAACATTAAATCAATTTTACCATCATATAAGGCATGTAACATAACCAATAGATCATCATATAAAACAATTTCATTATCGTTTTCCAAATGTTCTTCTTCGATCATTTCTTTCGCAATAATATAATTATCTACAGAAAGATTATCATCTATTAATCCTATTTTCTTCTTGCTAACATCATCAATTGTATCAATTTCTGCATTTTGCAAAGCAATTAAACTAGAAGAATATATAATTTTATTTTTATTAATAGAGTCTATAATTCCGTATACTTTGCGAATAGAGAAACATAGAATTACATTTAAACTAATAAATAAAATCATCATAATCATCGCTATCTTTTTAGACTTCTTCTTTTTAAAAAGAAAAAATAAAATATTGATAATAACAATAACACCAATAATAATATAGCGAATAAATGGTTCAATAGGTCCTAATAGTAAAATATGGTAAATTAAAAAGCAACTACTAATTAATACTAATAATATTAAGAGGTTGTTGAATTTAAAAGTTGTTTTTTTCTTCTTCTTTGTACTCATGATATCATCATCCCTATTCAATATTATAGCCATTTTTTTGAAATTATACAATTTGGAATTAGGTTAATTCTAAGACTTTACAGTTATTAGTAGGAAAAATGTAAAATAGTAAAAAATAAAAGGTCGATTCAATGTACTTTTTATATATTTACTGCTATAATATAATTGAATAAGAATGGGAAGGAAGTGAAGTTATGAGAAGAAAATTATCTTTTTTATTCATATTTTTCTTCCTTGCTTTCATGCCTTTCTATGTAGATGCGTTATCTCCTGCTGAAATTTTAAATAGAGTAAGCGAATGTCCTCAAATAGAATTAGCAGAAGCAAAAGAAGATGGTTCATTACTGAAAGTTGCTTGCTATACCAATTATCAAGAGGCTAAGAATGCCATGAATACTACAGCACTAGATAATTTGGTTATTTTAGAAAATAGAGTAATTATTGATGCTAAATATGCCGTTGTTGACTATGATATTGATTATCCAACGGGACATAAAGGATATATGGATATTTATACTACTTCTAGTGGTAGTACTATCAATGGTTATGTCAATGGTGGTACACCAGATGAAGCTGCTATGATTGATGTAGACTATAATACCAAAAGAGTGAAGATAAAAATTGCAGAGATTACGGGTTGGATCAATAAGTATGATGGTAGTTTGAAATTATATGACATCGTTCCACTAGCTTGGGTGAAAACACCGCAATATTATCGAGTAACAGATAGTAGCTTGATACATTACTATCCAGGTAATGTTTACGGGACCAAAGGTGAAATTTCATATGCAATTGATAAAAAACCAGTAATGTTAGCCAATGGGACTTACTATAGTTATGATGGTCATTATTTTTATACTTCTATGAAATCGTTGCTTCAAGATTACAAAAATGGTAATTATAATCAAGCCGTAAATCCAAACCAGCCTTATTATAATTATTATCAATATGTTGGCTTTAGAACAAAAACCAATTATACAGCTGAAAATATTGATCAATATATTGCTAGTAGAACTAGTGATAAAGAATCCAAAATGTTATCAACAGGTAACTATTTTATAAATGCACAAAATGCTTATGGGACAAATGCTGCTTTAATGATGGCAATTGGAATGAATGAGTCTGGTAGAGGGACTAGTTGGATCGCTAAAAACAAAAATAATTTGTTTGGATTAAATGCGATTGATCAATCACCAGGAGAATCGGCAAATTATTTTGCTAGTGTAGAAGATTGTATCAATGAATATAGTTACATATGGTTAGCCTATGGATATTTAGATCCTCGTGATTATCGTTATTATGGTGCAAACCTTGGAAATAAATATCAGGGATTAAATTATAAGTATGCCTCTGACCCATTTTGGGCAGAAAAAGCGGCTCATTACTATTATGATTTAGATAGCATGTTCGGTTTCCAAGATCACGGAAGCTATCAAGTTGCTGTATTAAATAATGATTATTCCAATACCGTTTACGCAAAAAAAACACCAGGTGGCGAAAATGTTGCAGATTATCAATATAAACAAAAAGGATCTTCAATCGTAATTTTAGCAGAAGTAGAAGGACCAGCGATCAATGGAAACACAGTATGGTACAAAATTCAAGCGGATGGTATGTTAGATGGTAATTTAAATATTATTGGAAGTTCAAAAGATAATCCTAGAGTAACTTATAATTGGGATAATAATATGGTATATGTACCAGCCGCATACTTTACCAAATTAAATTCTACTATGGATCCATCCACTCCAGGAAAACCATCTAATAAACCCATTTCATCGATTGTAACAGAAGCAGGTTATCAGTATGGAAATGGTAATATTTACGGAATTAGCCCTGGAACTAGTGTTGAAACGATTAAAAGTAATTTAACAAATACAGGTGGAATCATCACCATTACAGATGCAAACGGTAACATAAAAGAAACAGGTAATATAGGAACCGGAGATAAAGTAAATATTACATCTGGTATTACCGAAACATTAAATATTTTAATCAAGGGAGATTTAACAGGAGATGGGTTAATTAACTCAGCTGATTTATTAAGAATGAGACAGCACTTGTTGGGAACTCGATTAAGTGGGATATATGAACAAGCTGCTTATATGGAATACAATACAATTAATTCAGCAAATTTATTAAAAATAAGGCAATATTTATTAGGACAGACAGATATTGCTCAAAAATAGGAGTTTAGAATGAAAAGAATCAAGATTGGAATCTTATTAACAATAATTTTATTACCTATCACAAATGTCTATGCTGCTGGTACTGCTAGTATATCTGCTAATAGTAGTGTAGTAAATGGAAATAATATCACGGCAACAGTTACGCTAAGAAATATGGCTGCATGGAATATTCAGATTACAGGAAGCGGTGCTACCAACGGGTGTAGTGTAAAACAAGTAGGAGATTCCGGAGATGGAAGGGATACAACCAAAAGTTTTAGTTTAACATGTAAGGCAACAAAAATAGGAACCATTACATTTTCTTACAGTGGAGATATTACAAGTGCGGATGGTACCAATAAAACAGTTAGTGGTAGTAAAACCGTAAATGTTGTAAAGCCTCGAGAAAAATCAACCAATAATAATTTGAAAAATTTATCAGTAGATGGTTATACATTAAGTCCAGAATTCAATAAGGATACTTTAGAATATACCGTAAATTTAGAATCAAATGTTGAAAAAATCACGATTAATGCTACCAAAGAAGATGGTTATGCCAGTGTCAGTGGAGATGGTGAGAAGGAAGTACAAGAAGGAGATAATAAATTTGAGATTACTGTCACTTCGGAAACAGGAGTCAGTAAAGTTTATACGATTAATGCAATTGTCAAAGATAGTAATCCCATCGAAAAGCAAATAGATGGAAAAACTTATACGGTAGTAAAAAGAGCGAGTGCTTTAAATAAATCAGAATTATTTGAAGAAACTACTGTAACCATACAAGATATGGAAATTCCGGCTTTTTATAACGAAATAACCAAAATAACATTGATCGGTTTAAAAGACGAAGAAGGTACAATTTCTTTGTACCGTTATGACGCCGAAAAGGATTCTTATTCTAAGTTTGAATCCTTGACTTCAACCGTAAAAACCATTATTTTTGAGAATACAGAAGAAGAAATAGAAGGTTTTGAAAAAAAAATAGTGACCATAGAGAACCAACAATATTCTGCCTATCAGTCCAAATACAATGAAGATTATATTTTGATTTATGGTATAGATATAGTAACAGGTAACAAAGCTTGGTATCTATATAATATAAAAGAACAAACCATTCAAAGTTATATGAGTGACATAATCAATAATATGCAAACAGAATTTGATCAAAAAATGAAAGAATATAAAATAGTGTTATTAGGGTTAGCAGCGTTATCACTACTTTTATTACTAATAATAGTGATTCAAATTGCTTCTAAGAATAAGATGAAGAAGAAGTGGATTCAAAAAAGGCAAATGCATCAAGAAGCAAAAGAGAAAGAAGCAGAAAAACAAGAGACAACTAGCCAAACCTCAGAGCAAGATATATTAGACAAGAAAGCAACTGAGGATGTGAATCAGGATACTATAAAACCTAGAAATACCAAAGCAAAGTCAAAGAAAAAAGAAAAAATCGTTAAATAAAAGATGGAAATTTCCATCTTTTATTTTTATATAAAAATCAATTATTTTCCTAAAGTAACAGTAACAGTAGTATCTACTGGTACATTACTACCACTTTTCATAGACTGTTTGGTTACAATATTATAAGAAATATTATCATCTGCATAAATAAATTTGCAAATAATATTAGCCTGATTACAACGATTCGTTGCTTCTTCTTTTGTAATACCAATGATATTAGGAACGATCGTACTACCACCTTGTGAAATCACTAGCTTTATAGTATCTGAGTTTTTAATTAGCTGATTTTCTTTATGAGAAGAAGAAATCAATTTTCCTTTTTCTACAGATGTACTATATTGATAATCAATATGATAAATAATCTCATTTTCATCAGCCCATTGAACAAATTCATCTACTGTAGTAAATGGAATCATATGAATAGGACCTTTAGATAAAACTACTTGAATGGTATCGCCAACTTCTACTGTATTTCCTTTTATGTAGTTACTAGAAATTACTTTGCCGGCTTTGATAGAGTCATCGTATTCTTCTGTAAATTCTATTTTTAAACGATTGTTGGTAGCCCAAGTCGTAATTTCAGTAGCAGTCATGTTCGATAAATCAGGAACAGTAATGGCATTTTTTCTAGCCACAGTTAAGATTACTTTATTTTGATTTTCATCTTTTGGATCGATTACTTCCCATTCTTTGATGCTTTGTTTTAAAACAATACCTTCCTCTTTCTCTTCGCTATAAGCATATTCAATGGAACAATTCAAAGCATTTCTACCACAATAAACAAGGGCATGAAAGGTATCTAAACCCACTAAATTATCCATTGTAACATTTTTTAATTCTTCTTCTTTTCCTAAAGAAGAAACTAGCTTAATAGGGTCATCTCTTTTGATTTCCTGAATAACATCTTGACTGATAATAATATCTTTTTTTACAGTATTACTGAATTCAAACTCAATGGTAACATTGGTTAAGTGATTTTCATCTACAAAAGCAATGACATCATCCAAATTCCATCCTACCATACTAGTAACTTCTGTACTAATAGAAGTATCAGGACCACTAGACACAATTACCTTGATCTTATCTAAATCTTTAGTAGGAGTTCCTTCCTTTACATCTTGACTAATGACTTTATACTCTAAGACGGTATCGCTATTTTGAAATTCTTGTTCTATTAAAATTTCTCGTTCCTCCGCCCAAGCTACCACCTCTTTAATATCCACTCCTGTAAAATCTAAGACATAGTCTTTTGGAAAAACCATTGCATTAACAATCTGGAAGATACTATAAAAAGAAAGTAAGAGTGAGCCAATAATCAGTAAAGTTTTAACCGTTTTGTTTTGAGCAAACATACCCATAACTACATATAATACCGCAAAGATTGCTAAAACGATTACACTAATAATGCTAATTATTTGATTTAAAATATTACTACTATTTAAAATAGTATAAATCATGTAAGTAATTGTCGAAATCAATGATAAAGATAGGCAAAAGTAGGTTAGGATTTGAAATGCTTTTGCTTTTTTGATTTCCTTTTCTTCTAATTTCTGTTTATCATTCATATGATCACCTCTCTATTATCTTTATTATATAATAAGAAGCATAAAATAGAAAACCAAATTATGAAAAATTAGTGAAAAAAATAAGAAAAAAGAGGAAATATGCTATAATACCGATATAAGAAATTTATAGTTTGGAGTGTTGCAGATGCAAAAACTAAAAAAAATATGGAATAATGAAATTATAAAACATCTGATTATTATGATAGGTATTTTTTCCTCTTTTTTTATTTTAGATCTATCTTTGAGAATTTTTTCCAATCAATATGTTGGATTTTATAAATGGATTCATTATGCCCCTAATTTATTTACTTTTAGTTGGATTTTTCTGATCATAGGAATTCTATATTTACTTCCTAAAAAGATTAGAATGATTGTCTATAGTATTTTAGTAATCATTAGTAATTTATTAGTCTACGCAGAATATTTACATTTTAGTATCTTGAAACGCTTTTTTACTTTTAGTGATATTTTATTAGCGAAAGAGGGTAGTAATTACTTTTTATATGCCATTAGCAAAACCAGTCTTAAAATGATTGTGGTTTTGGTATTATCGCTATCATTTATGATCATCACTTTAATTGTTATGAAGAAAACCAAAGAAATGACAAGAAATCAATATTATTATATTGGTTTGATTCTAGTAATGGTTATTTTAGTAGGTGGAACTAGAATATTTGCAAACTATAAATTAGGTTCTTCAGTAGATTCTTTGACTTGGGAAGCTTCCTATAAACCAAAGAACATTTATATGGATTTTAATAATCAAAATAAGAGTTTAGAAGTAAGTGGAATTTATGAATTATTATTTCGTAGTACTTATCTGTATATAAAAGATAATATCATTACCAATCAAAGTAAAATAAGAAAGGAAATTGATGAGTATTTAGAAAATAATGCTAGTCTATCAGAAAATAAAGCCAATGATTACACAGGAATTTTATCTGGAAAAAATGTCATTTACATTTTAATGGAGTCTATCGATTCTTGGCTAGTAACTGAGGAAGTAATGCCTACTTTATATCATTTAGAAGCAACGGGCCTAAATTTTACCAATCGCTACTCCCCAAGTTTTGGTGGAGGACAAACCATCAACTCTGAATTTGCTATGAATACAGGATTATATGCTGTGGAAAATAGTAAGGCAATCTATAATTATGATAAGAATACTTTCTCCAATTCCTTAGCCAATGTATTGAAAGATAATGGTTATAGTGCCATCTCGATTCATACGAATAGTGGTAATTTTTATAACAGAACTTACTTTCATGAAGCGCTTGGATATGATGTTCACTATGCCCTAGATGATATAAAGAATATCAATCATGTAGATTATAATTACTATAACGATAGTAGCTTAATCAAAAATGATGAAACTTATAATTGGATAGTAAGAGAAGAACCTTTTTTAAGTTTTATCATTACTTATTCTGCTCATGTCCCTTATGATGATACCAATGATAGATGTGTGAGTAATCCATATCAGCTAAAAGTAGAAGGAAACAAAGAGTTATCTTATATTAGAAATTTAGCCAAAGAAACAGATGAAATGTTAAGGATTTTAATAGAAAGATTAGAAGAGGATAATTTGCTTGAAAACACTGTTCTTGTGCTAGCAACAGATCATTATGCCTATGGCTATGGGGATCAATCGCTGATAGAAGAATATAAGAATACCAATAATACTTATTTATTACAGAATGTACCACTGGTAATTTGGAGCCCTGACTTAGAACATGAAGACATAGATATTCTTATGGATACTGCTGATATTTTGCCAACTTTGTTCAATATGTTAGGAATTTCTTATCATCCTAGTTATTATGTAGGAACAGATATCTTTAGTGAGAATCATGAAAATTTTGTTTACTTTTCGAATGATGTATTCTATGATGGAAAAACACTTTATGATAGTAATGCTGGGGTGGAGAATGCCACGGTAGATGTGGATGAAACCATGAAAAAAATTAAAACCAAAATCAAATTGAATAATAATTTTATTATCAGTGACTACTTTAAAGATAAATAAAAAATAGAAGGAAAAGGATTCCATGAATTTTTGGATCTTTTCTTTTTCTATGCTTCTGCGAGATTTCATGTTAAAATGATAATAGAATGATGGTGATGATAATATGAAAAGATTAAGAGAGACAGGAATTTTTCTATTACTATGGTTGAGTATTCTATTAATTGGTAGTGTTTTATTATTTTTTTGTGGAGTAACCATTTCAAAGTTTCATTTACCAATTTTCTTTTTTCTAACAGGAATCATTTATATTTTCTATAAAAGAAAAGATTCCAAAAAAGAAAAAGCTTTTGTTTTGCTGTTATCCTTAGGGATTATTATAGTAAGTATTTTGATTTCTACTTTTATGTTTGATCGTTCTAGTGATGGCAATACTTATCATAAAGATGCTATTGGAGTATTAAAAGAAGGCTGGAATCCTGTCTATGGATCTAGCGAAGATTTTATTCAAACTAGAGAAGATGACAGTAAAAATTTAACAGAATATAGTATTTGGATAGATCATTATGCAAAAGCCAATTGGATTATAGCTGCTAATTTTTATGCTTTTACAGATCATATCGAATCTGGAAAAGCAATGAATCTAATTAGTATCTACATTGTCTTTAGTCTAATCTTTACCGAACTGGTAGCATTATTTAGTCGAAAAAAAGCATGTATCCTTGCTTTGATAACTGCAATGAATCCAATTACTGTCTCCCAAATGTTTACCTATTATAATGATCAATTAGTATGTTTATTTCTATTTTTAGCTATCTTTTGTTTGATTAAGTTAGATCAAAATCTGAAAGATAAAGAAAGTTGGGGTATTTATTCTCTAACATTTATCACTTTAGCAAATATGAAATTTAATGGTTTAGGCTATCTTTTAGTCTTTAGCTTTCTATTTGTATGTCGATATTTATATAAAGCATATCGCCAAAAAGAATTCTTATCAGTGTTTAAAAAACTATGTTGTATCTTTATACCACTATTGGTTGTTGGTATAGTCATCATTGGCTATCCAACTTATATAAAAAATACAATAGATCACCAAAATCCGTTCTTTCCTCTTTATGATGAAAATGGGGAAGATATTATTACTCAGCAACAACCAAAGAAATTTTTAGAAATGAATAATATTCAAAAACTGTTTTATGCAACTTTTTCGAAAGCCAATAACTTAAGAGAACATGATCGAACAGAATTAAAGATTCCTTTTACTTTCTATAAAGAGGAAATTACTCCTGCTATGAGTAACGATTTAAGAATCAGTGGTTGGGGTATCTTCTTTAGTGGTCTCTTAATAGTTAGTATGATCATTCTAATAAAATATTATAAAGCGTATAAAAAAGAAAGTTGGATTTTATATACCCTAGGAATCACAGTACTATTATTATTAGTAATGAGTGAATCTTGGTGGGCTCGCTATACTCCACATTTTTACTTATTTATTTTGTTATCTGTATACATTCTTTTCAAATATGGAAAACATACTATCATAAATTGGATATATATAGGGATAATTGGCATCAATACATTACTTCCTTTAGCTGGAAATAGTTATTATACTTTCATCAATAGTATTCAAATTCATAAAAATTTAATGGATCTATCGAAAAAAGAAATCATTGTGAATACAAAAGGAATGAATGGAATTATTTATAATTTAAAAGACTATAATATAAAATATCAAATAGATAAAACCATCACCGGCACCGAACTATATTATCATTATTTAGAATATCAGGAGCAAGACCAATGAAAAAAGAGTATATCGTTATTATCATTTTACTATTAGGACCATTTCTAGATGTTGCTAGTTTTCTAGGTCTTCCTTTTAGCCTTCTCGTAAGAGGAGCCTTTTTAGCCGGTATGATATTTTATTTATTATATCAAAAAAAAGAATGGAAACTTTTAATTCCGTTGTTAATATTTGCCATTATTATTTTAGGGTACCAGTGCTTATATTTACATTTTGAATTACTAAAAGCCCTATCTGCTGTTTTTAAGTTTTTATATTTACCCGTTGCGATATTATTTTTTAAACATTTTTACTTTCCTGTAACAAAATCAAAAGTGTTGTTGATTATTCTAGTTACTTATATTAGTATTTATCTATTATCTTATGTTTTTCAAATAGGAGCGGATGCTTATTTAGAAACAGATGGGAAAAGTGGTTTTAAAGGATTATTCTCTTCAATCAATGAATTTAGTGCTATTATTGTGTGTTTATTACCGATTGTTACAACATATCTAAAAAAGAATAAGAAATATTTTTGTCTAGTGGCTTTGCTAATAGCAGCCTTGCTTTGTAGCTTATTCATTGGTACTAAGATTCTAATGGGAGGAGTTTTATTTAGTATTTTATATTTACTATGGCAAGAAAGAAATTTTCTTTTTTGGCAAAGACCTAAAAAGATCAAAATTGGAATTTTAATTTCACTAGTAGTGATTGCATTAGTAGGATGTTTTTTATTTACTAAAACCAGAACCTATCAGAACATGATGGTACAACAAGAGTTCTTTCAAGTAAAAAATGTATTTTCTTTTGATTTTGTAAACAGAGTAATTT
Source organism: uncultured Bacilli bacterium (assembly GCA_944350415.1). Lineage (GTDB taxonomy): Bacteria > Bacillota_I > Bacilli_A > RF39 > UBA660 > Alloscybalousia. Next base: position 35,127 of record CALVOY010000046.1, read on the forward strand.
ATAATGATCGATTAACTTTTTTAATGGATAATTTTGATTATTTCAAAGAGCAGAATTTTATGAAAATCCTATTGGGAATAGGGATAGAAGACTATCATATTAAAATGGTAGAGATTGATATTTTTGATATTATTTTCCGTTATGGAGTAATTGGAGTGCTTGTCTTTATAGGGATAATCGGGATATCATTAGAATGGAAAAAGCTACAAGAAACGGAGAAAATATCGATGTTACTGTTAGTAATAATTTCTTTAACATCTGGTCATGTTCTTATCTATCCTGCTGCTAGTATTTATTTTGCTATAGCTTATGCGAAGGAAAAAACTTAGAGTCTATTAAAAAACATGGTACAATGGAAAAAAGTAGGTGATATCGTGAAAACAGGTATGGTAATGATTCATTATAATGATTATGAATCATTAAGAGATCTAATAGACAATGTAAAAGGGTATTCTGTCATCAGTAAAATTATCATTGTCGACAATAATTCTAAAAAAGAAGTCAAACAAAAAGTGAAAACACTAGTTTCTAGAAAAGTGAAGTTAATTGAAAATAAAGAAAATAAAGGATTTGCGACAGCTATCAATATTGGTAGCAAAGCTTTAATAAAAGAACTAGGACCATGTAATATCATAATTTCCAATGCAGATATTATCATTCATAAAGAAGAAGATATCAAAGCATTAATCAAAGAGCTAAATAAAAGAACAGTTGGGGTAGTAGCACCAACAATTGTTGAAAATAATCATTTGAATAGAGGTTGGAAGCAACCTAGTCCTTTTTTAGATAGTATGTTAAATTTGGTTGGGATTCATCGTCTGCTTCGAAAAAAGTATGTCTTTTATAAAGAAGAATATTATCAAGAAAAAACTAGTATTGTAGATGTAGTAAGTGGTTGTTTCTTTTTAATCAAGTCTAAAAACTTAGAAAGAATTGATTTTTTAGATGAAAATACTTTTTTATACTATGAAGAAAATATTTTAGCAAAAAAATTAAAGGATAAAAAATTATATTTATTAGTATGTAATGATGTATTAATTATTCATAATCATTCTATTTCTATCGATAAAAATATGAAAAAAATTAAAAAGCTAAAAATTCAGAAACAAAGTCAATATTATTTCCAAACTACTTATAATCACGCTAATTGGATAGAAAAAGTCTTACTAAAAACAACAGCCTTTTTGAGTAGGATGATTTTGACAGTGGTTTATTTTATAAAGGATTTCAAAAGATAATTTGATTTCTTTTTTTTATAAAAAATTAAGTTATATTGAATATTTTTTACGATTATACTATAAAAAGTGATTCAAATACTAACTGTTCAATTGCATTTTAATAGGATTTAATAAAAGTTATCTAAATCAAAAAAAATCAATATATATCTTGAGAAATACTGTGATTTCGTTTATAATTTAGATTACAGGAGGGAGTTTTATGGAAGAAAGAAAGTCAGAAAAAAATGTGCAAATTCATCCAACTGCACTTATTTATCCGAATGTAGTTTTACATGAAAATGTGTTTGTTGGTCCATATTGCATTATCGGAGAGCCAACCGGGGATTATTATAAAGATCCTGAAAATTATCAATTTAAAGTTACAGAAATTGGAGCTAATTCTATTATTAGATCACATAGCGTAATCTATGAAGATGTAACTATTGGGGAGAATTTTCAAACAGGACATCATGTGACAATACGTGAGGATAGCAAAATAGGAAAAAACTGTTCTATAGGAACATTAAGCGATATTCAAGGAAAAGTACATATTGGAGACTTTGTTAGAATACATTCTAATGTTTTTATCGCCCCACTAACAACAGTCAAAAATTATGTTTGGATATTTCCACATGTAGTAGTTACAAATGATATTTATCCACCGCTTAATAAATTGGAAGGTGTAACTATTGAAGAATACGCAATAGTAGCAGCTGGTACAATCATTTTACCCGGTAAAACGATTGGTGAAAATTCACTTGTTGCAGCAGCTTCTTTAGTTAGTAAGGATGTAGCAGAAAGAACAGTAGTTCGCGGCATGCCAGCTAAAGTGACAGGAAGTGTAGAAGATATGAGAGATAAAGATGGAGAACAATTATATCCATGGAAACAATATATAAAAGAATATCGAGGATATCCTTGGCAAAAGTAAAAAAACAATATACAGTAATTTTAACTAACTATAACGGAGAAGAATATATTTATAATGCATTGGATTCCATTTTTATACAAGATTATCCCAATATTCAGTTAATTATAACAGATGATGGCTCTAGTAATTTTGATCAGTTTGCTTTAGAAAAATATATAAACAAACAAAAAAAAAGCAATATCAAAGATATACAGATCATCGTCAACAAAAACAATCTAGGAACAGTAAAGACTTTAAATAACGCATTAAAAAGAGTAACCGGAGAATTCCTTTTATTCTTTGCCTCGGATGATCAATTAGCGAATGCGAGAGTACTGAGTAATTTTTCTGCGACATTTAAGGATAGAAGAAAAAATGTTATCACTTCACAATGGATAATTTGTGATCATAGGCTAAAACCAATAAAAAAATATCTAAGTCCTATAGAAGGATGGTATTTAAACATAGTTGGAGCCAAGCATCAATTTTTTCGATTATGTAAATCTAATATTTATGGATCAGGGGCAACTAGTTATAGAATGACTCTGTTTCAAAAATATGGATCATTTGATGAAAAATATCGATTGTTAGAAGATTGGCCATTTTGGCTTAAAATATCATGGAATAAAGAAAAGATATTTTATAAAAATTTCAAAGGATTATATCATCGTGGCGGAGGAATTAGCGAAAGTAAAAAATTAAATCATACGAAAAAAGTGTTTTATGAGGAAATACTAACGACTTACCGTCAGGAAATGTTACCAAAGCTAAATTGTTTTTCTAACTTTCAAAAAATTAGTATATTAAAAAGTTATCATAATCAAATAGAAAGTTTAAATGATCTTGTGAATTTAAAAAAGGATTATGCTTATTTAAAAGAAAAAATTGATAGCTATCATTTAAAACCATTATGGAAGTTGGATAAGCTAAATCCTCATATATTTCAAAAAATTATGATCTTATGGCATTGGAATAAACATGTTCTTCTTACAATTATTTTGTCAATACTATTTAGTTTTTTCTATGTGAATATGAATTATACTAACAAAAATGATATAATACTATTTGTATGTTTATTCAGTTATATTTTTATTTATATTGGATTGAATTGGTTGACAAAAATTAAAAGAATTTATGAATTAAAACAAGAAAGAAGTAGATGAAATGAAAAAATTCACAGTAATAATTACTCATTTTAATCAGATGAGATATATTAAAACAGCTATCCTTTCAATTTTAAATCAGACATATCGTAATATTGAATTGATTATTGCTGATGACTGTTCACCTGATTTTGATTCTGATAAGGTGAATGCTATCATAAAAAAATATAACCACTATCATTATGAATACAAAATATTAAGTGGAAAGAAAAATCTAGGAACAGTAAAAAATTTAAATAAAGCTTTAAAAAAGGCTACAGGAGATTATATTTTAATTTTTGCGGCTGATGATAAAATGGCAAATAATCAAGTAATTGAAAATTTTGTTCATGCGTTTGAAGATCCTAATAAAAATGTTATTACTACACAATGCGAATTATATGATGAAAAATTAAAGAAAAAAGAGAAGAATTTTGTTAATGCAAGAATGGCAATGATCCTAAGCAAGCAATCGAGTCAAAAAATATATGAAAAAATGTGTGAAGGATGCTTCTATGGTTCAGGAGGAACTGCATACCGAAAGAGTATTTTTGAAAAGTACGGATTATTTAATGAAGCCTATCCGTTTGTAGAAGATTGGTCATATTGGCTGTATATTTTAAGAAATGGCGAAAAAATTTATTACGAAAATTTTAACACACTTTGTCACAGAGATGGTGGAATCAGTCATAGTGAATATACAAAGGAAACTATTCCCAATCATGTAAAACAATATTATAAAGATATTTTAAATATTTATGTTCATGAAGTTTTACCATACCTTGATCAATTTACGACTAGAGAAAAATATAGAATTTTGCGACAATATAATGAAACAATTTTATATTATAGCTCTTTTGTCCCAGAATTAATAAAGTATCTGAAAACTTTTGATGAAAAGAGACTTTCAGATAAAAAATTAAATATATATTGGAAGATGAAAACATTAAGTAAGATATTAAATCCTAATATAATAAAAAAAGTAGAAATTTTACTAAAATATAATCATACTGTTCCAATTACAGTAGTATTATGGATCTTACTATGTTTATTAGTTATTAATCGCTTCAATATTGAAAATAAGAACAACTTGATTTTACTTTATATAATTTTATATATAATACTTTATCATATAATATATGCATGTGATAAAATATGGTATTATTTAATATTAAAACGAAGGCAAAAAAAGGAGAATGAAAATGTATAATAGTGGTTTATTTAAATTTAGAAAAATTGGTTCCCAATCTAAAGAACATTTAGGATATTTAACGCCGATAGAAGCACATCAGGAAATTCCTTTTGAAGTAAAAAGACTTTATTATATATATGGAGTCGGAGAAGAAGAAATAAGAGGCAAACACTCACACAAAAAACTTCATCAAGTGTTAATTTGTGTGAATGGTAGTGTAGATATTAAATTAGAAAACTTTTTTGGCGATGAAACTTATACTTTAAATGATCCCTCTGTTGGTTTATATGTAGGACCAGATAATTGGCGTGAAATGTCAAATTTTAAAGATAATGCAGTTTTATTGGTATTAGCTTCAGAGGAGTATGATCCAGATGATTATATAAGAGATTATGATGAATTTATTCAACATAATCAAAAAAAATATGGGGGTTTGAAATAATGAGAAAAGTTCCTTTTGCTGATTTTCAACCTTTGCACAATAAGATTGAAGAAGAAATCGCACAACAATTTCAAGAAGTTTATAGAAGTAATTGGTTTATAAATGGGAAGAAAGTAGATGAATTTGAAGAAGCTTTTGCTAAGTATTGTAACAGTAAATATTGCATAGGTTGTGGTAATGGTTTAGAGGCAATAGAATTGATCCTAAAAGGCTTTGATATTGGAAAAAATGATGAAGTTATTGTTTGTGCGCATACTTTTATTGCTAGTGCTTTAGCGATTTCGAAGGCAGGTGCTACCCCGGTTTTGGTAGATGCAAAATTAGATTATTATCTAATGGATGTTGATAAAATCGAAGAAAAAATAACTGATAAAACAAAAGCAATTGTTGCTGTTCAATTATATGGACAAGCTTGTGATATGGATAAAATCAATACCATAGCGAAAAAATATAATTTAAAAGTAATCGAAGACGCAGCCCAATCTCATGGATCATTGTATAATGGTGCAAAAGTTGGTTCTTTGGCTGATGCTGCAGCATTTAGCTTTTATCCAGGTAAAAATTTAGGTGCACTAGGTGATGCCGGTTGTGTAGTAACAAATGATGAACATTTAGCTAAAAAAGTTAGAGAATATGCGAATTATGGTGCAATTGAAAAGTATCATCATAATGTAAAAGGAATGAACTCTAGACTGGATGAAATGCAAGCTGCATTTTTAAATGTAAAATTAAAATATTTAGATGAAACAAATCAATTTAGACGCCAAGTAGCAGAACAGTACTTACAAAATATTAATAATAAAGAAATCATACTTCCACAAGTTGCACCGACAAATGAGCATGTATGGCATATTTTTGCAGTAAGAACGCAAGAAAGAGAACTTCTCCAAAACTATTTAGCTGAGAATGGAATAAATACAGTTATTCATTATCCGATACCAATTCATCAGCAACTGGCCTACCAAGAAATGAGTCAAGAGTCTTATCCGAATGCAGAAGAAATAGCGAATACTGTTTTAAGTTTACCAATGTATTATGGTATGAATCAGGAAGATATAGAATATGTTATTAACACAATAAATCAATATTCTAGCGAAAAAGAAAAAGCTAAGATATTGCACAAATAAACATATGATAAAACAGTATCTAAAATCAGAAAAATAAAAACAGTTAAATCTTTATAAAAAGATGACTGTTTTTATTTTATAAAATACAGAGATAAAAATTATAAAAAATTGACACATTTTTTGTATATGCTTCTGAAATAAAATATTTAGATTTTTAATTTCTA
>CALVOY010000047.1 GCA_944350415.1 uncultured Bacilli bacterium
GGATGGCTATACCACAGAATACGTATGTGTATATGGAAGATGTGGAAAAGGCCGAGGTCGAAGATGAAGTATCTGATGAAGCTTGGGATACCGAAGTACTATGCACATATGGCGGCTAACAGCCGCAGAGGGCATTGGTTTACATCGGCAACCAGCACAGTAAACAGAGCTTTATCAAAAGAAATACTGGTACGCAAAGGCTTTTATGATTTAGCCGATGCATACCAGCAAATGCACGTCAACTATTGAAACCGCCGTATACGAGAACCGTACGTACGGTGGTGTGAAAGGGTATCATATCAATAAATAAAATTTATTGAAAATTTACTCTATTCGATTTGAGTCGATTGGTTCGACTAATTTCCCAATGGTGTCCTAGGGGGAGGATGTTAAACAACTTTATCTTAATTTACTAAATCTTTTAAAAATATTTTCTAACTCTTCTTCACTTTTATAAGATAAATTAAATTCTGGAAATTTACATAACTTATTGTATCTTCTCATAAAATGTCCCAATTGTCTCTTTTTATCTAATTCATTTCCTTCCCGATATATTAAATCAGTCCAGTAAACATGGTAAATACAAGACCTTGCTAGAATAAATAATCTATATAATTTTATATCTTCAAGCAAATGGTTAAAATCGCCCATATATTTTTCCTTTAATCTATTTATAAAATAATCTTCATCTTCTTCAGTATAAGCCATTTGGTGCAAATGAAAAGCTATATCATAAGTTAAATCACCTACGCCTCCTAGTTCCCAATCAATAAAGACTATTTTTCCATTATTTTGAAGAATGGCATTTTTCTTATGTCTATCTCCGTGAATTATAGATAAATTTCTATTATTATCTATTTGAGTTGAATAAGAAAATAGAATATTTAATATATCTGAAGATATGCCCAATTGGTCATATAGTCCGTTTAAACTTTGGTAATATTTTTGAAAGACTGCCAAAGTATTTTGACATTGAAAAATATAAAAACTCCTATTATCAATCCAACTGGCATATTTTAAAAGTGGAGCATAATCAATTGTTGTTAAACGGCATATTTGATCTATAATTTGGTTTATAATGTCTTTATCAATATTGTTATGATCATGAAATATTTCAGATAATAAACTTCCTTCAATGTATTCTTGTACTAAATAGTGTGTGGTAGCTTTTATATTTTTTGGAACTTTAATACAATTTTTTACTAATAAATCTATAATATCAGATTCTGGAGTAAAACGATAATACTCTCGAACAATACCAATGTTTCTAGGATAACGAATTACATATTTTTTATTTTTGTCTATTAAAATTTTACATTGAGAACTAGAAGTATCTAGTAAATCCATAATAAGACCGCCTATCTTCTAATTGACATTGTCAATTTGCAAGTGTATTTTTATTAAAGACAAAATCAATTTAATTTCTATAAATATTCTAACATAAATTTATGTATATTAAAACTCGAATCCTTATAATTTTTTTAAAGTTCGAGTTTCCTATCAATCTGGTGCCGAATGACATAGTCGAAATGTCCTCTGACCCTTACCAAGGGCCTGTTTTACCGCTAAACTAAATCGGCAAGTACTCCTATAGTTTAATATAAAAGAGTGGAAGATGCAATACTTTTTCAAATAAATTTTCTACTCTTAGTACGATTGGTGTTGGTTATATTATTACTATTTATGATAGGAGTTATTCTATTTTTTATTCAATTTGTATTAGTAAATATGTAAAAATTATTTTTAGGATTACTGTATATATATTTGTAGTTGTTATTTCTTTCATAGTGGATTACATTTGAATAAAAAGAAAAAAAGTCGAGTCAAACCAACTGACTTCTTTTTTTGTGCATCATATAATATGGTAGAAAGGAAGGGATAATATGCTAGATTGGAGTTTATTACAAAATTTATTAATTATTGCGATTGCTTGTAGTAGTATTACAGTAATATTTATTCAAAAGACAAAGAAATTTTGCCGAAATAGTCATTGTATTCCAGGATATGGATTATTGGTAAACTTGATACTAGGGTTTTGTTTTTCACAGACTTTCAGTAATATAGATTATATCAAAAGCATATGGGTAGGTTTATTTAGCTTTTTAGGGGCAGATACCATTTATCGAAATTTAGAGGGAAAACTGCCTTCTTATACAGATTTAACAGCAAATAAAAATTCTAATTCTAATACAAGTGATAATCCGGATTCTTCTTCTGTCAATAATAGTTCTGATGATGATGTTATAGGGGAGATTACTTATGAATAAGAATTATATGACTTATCCTATGAAAAATATGAGAATTACTTGTCGATACGATGAGGCTAGTCATCGTAAACACTGTATAAATGTTAGTGATGGTTTAGTGGATTATCCAATCGATGATGGAGGTAAAGATACTGGTAGAGACCCTATTTATTGCCCATGTGATGAAATGAAGGTAACTGCTATTCGAGGTGTAGGAAATAGTAGTGTTACGAATACAATATGGCTTGTTTCTACTTCAGCAGTAGTGACACCTACATTTACAGATATTGCTTTTATGACACTTACACATCCTAATGATAGTGATTTTGCGACTATAAAAGTAGGCGATATTTTTAAAAGAGGTGAAATTATCTGCTATGAAGGAACGGATGGCGCTACTAGTAATCATATTCATTTAACTTGTGGAAGAGGGAATAGTAGCTCTTGGAAGCAAAATGCTAATGGAGCATGGATTATGGATGGCAATTCTTATAAGCCTGAAGATGTTTTCTATATTGATAGAAACTTTACTACAGAATTATGGGGAGGTTATTTGATATGGAAAGATCTACCAGAGGTTCATTATGTTGGTAATCCTGTTTCTAGAAATACCAATGTTAATCAAATAGAAGTTTTGGTAGATAATCTAAATGCTAGAAGTGATGCTTCCACAGATTCTATGAGTTATGGTTATCTGAAGAAAGGCTTTTATGATGTGGTGTCCGAACAAGATCGCAATGACTATCATTGGGTAAAAGTAGAATCTTATTGGATTGCTACCAAAGAGGGTTGGACCAAAATGTATCCTAAAACTACCACTACTTGTGAAGAAAAATTAAAAGAATTAGAAGCATCCTATCCTAGATTAATATTTACTTGCAATCAAACCGGTAAATATTTAATCTATTTACAAGAGGGTAGTCAATTATATCTTCGATAAATTATATTTTCATTCTTTTTTCGTTCACAAATCTATCAAAACATGTTACAATTTAATCAGAATAGAGGGATGATAGTATGAAAAAACAAAAAATAGGTTTGAGTGCCTTTAACTGGATTTTATCCATTTTGGGAATTTTATTATTAAGCTGTATTATCATTTTACCACCTGTTTTTCGAGAATTTATGAATCCAGAAGTAGTAGAAGAACCACCTCAAGAGGAAGTCATTACCGCTACTACTACTTGTCAAAAAGAAAATCTTGTAGGGACCAATTATACCGATTCTGAAATACTTTCTTTTACGCATCAGAACCAAAAACTACAAGAATACACTAGAACGATTCATCGTACTTTCACAGATTCTTTGATATATCAAGAACAAAAATTGATTTATAGTGAGTATGTAACTGCTTTTAGTATGATTAATGGTTATGAGTACAGTGCTACCCCTAGCGATGATACTTTCTCCATGCGAATTCAAGAAAAGTATGATTTAACTACTTTTAAACCAACTACAATTGTCATTCCTGGTGATGAAAATCCAACTGCTATTTCAGCTAGTTATGAATTAAATAGTGATATTTCTACAATTAAGAAAAATTTAATAGCGACCGGATATACTTGCTCAGATAATGAAACAGAATGAAGAAAAATGAAATCATAAATAGCACTATATTAATTAGTAAGTAGAAAGAAGCATCCGTTGGTATCAAATTTCCTAGAATAATTAGAAGAATTCCAATTAGAGTATATAAAATATGCTCTTTTTTCTTTGGTACAAAATGGTAGATTATTTCTTTGATAAAATACACACCCATAATAATGAAAAATAAACTATTTAATATATTATTGAAAGCAAGAACTACTTCAATTCGTTCTAGTACATTTAAGAAAGAAATTTTTTTATAAACAATCATATCTGGAGTTTGATAAACATTTGTTAAGTGAATTCCTAAAACGGAAATAATCAAAATCAATTGTATAAAGACTAAAATAATAGATAGTAAGATTAATAAGTAGGGGAGTTTTTTATTTTTTTGTTCTAATTCTACTTGATGAGTAGGAATAATTGTAAGTAATAATAAAGGAGTGATCGAAGAAAAAAAATAAATTTCTGAGGAGGTCAAGTGGCTTTGAAAATCTGTGATAAAAAGAGGTTTTAGATTAGATAAATCAATATATTGAATTAATCCAATGGAACTAATGATGAAAATGAGTAGATAGATGTAAAAGAATATTTCGCTAATTTTACCAATGGTTGTAATCCCTTTACTAACAATATATATAGTAGTAATTGCTAGAGTCATTAAAATAATGATAGAGTCTACTTCTTTTAAGATATAATAGTGAATGAAAGAAGTTAAAATAGATAGTGCATAGATAGAAGTAAATCCAATGAAAAAAAATAAAGTAATCAAAATGATTATTTTGATTATTTTGGGAAAATGTTTTTGAATGGTATCTAAGATATTTTGTTTTTTCTTTTTTTGAAAGTGAAATATAAAAAAACCAAAAAGTAAAATAGCAACACCACCCAATAAAATATCTAAAATAGAATCATTATAGCTATTAGTAGTAATTTTATGATAGCCTACATTCATCAGAAAAGAATTCAATAAAAAGAAAGTAATCGTAGAATATTGTAGTACTGTAATTTTATTGGGTTTCATAAATGGCATCTCCTTGTAAATAATTTTCTTCTTCTGTAATTTCAAATGAGAAGTCAAAAGTTAGTTGACTTAGTAGATTGGGTGTTTGTTGATAATAGGAATAATTATTTTTGCGTACTTTTTCGGTTAATTTTAAAATATCATATCCTTCTTTTTGATATTTTGTTAAGAATTGTTTTAAATCAGCTTCTGTTTCTTTTTGAAAATTATGATTATGATTTAAGGTAGTTACAAATCTAAAAGAAATATGATTTTTATTTGTGGTAATCATGGTATGGTTTTCTAAAATACTATTTTGATTTAAGTATGCATTTTGAATTTTATTTTGTAGCATATTTAATAAAACACTTTCTTCTTTGGTTAGTTTTTGGTATATTTTATAATCTTTGATTAAAGTAAATCCCTCTAATGTTAATTCTTGATCGGTATTGGAAATAGTAGAAAGATAGGAATTTTTATCCATTAATAATTCTTTTAATATCATTTCAAAGTCTTTTACTGCACAGAATCCTGTTTCTTTTTGATTGGTTTTGATTAGATCATTAATTTCTTCGGCTTGTATATTTTGTTTCATAAAATCAATTAAAGGTCCTCCAGTTAATAAAACTACATTAAAATTATTGCGATATTCGCTATTTTCTAGAAAATAGTAAATGATTTCCGAAAATTTTTGATTAATTGCATTTTCTGTTAGAATTAATAAATCTAAGTGTGATAAATATAGTTTTTTACTACTTTTTAGATAAATATCATGGAATGCTTCTTCTAAAGAATTTTTACTGCTTTCCAGAGTAGTGATATTTTTTTTGATTTCTTGGTCGTCTAACTCTCCATCGATTACATTTATGATTAATTGATATTTACCTTCTTGATAATCGATTCCTATAGTACTAACAATACTCAAATCATTTAATTCTGTGTAAGATCTACATCCTGTTAATAAAGAAATTAAAACTATTAAAATTCCTAATTTTATTTTCATATTATCGACCTCGAATTTTATTTTTAGTAGTTAGAAGGGGATTTCTTTTTTTGGTTTTATTGCCATGATTTACTTTTAAGATTGCATCTTTTAATTCTTCTTGGACAAAAGGAGCAAATGGTGCTAAATAAGGTTTTTCAAAAGAAGTAATACTAGCAAGTTTGGTAACTAGTAAGATAAGTCCTAAAAAAATTCCATAAATACCAAATGCAGCAGCTAAAATCATTAAAATAATTCTCCAGAAACGAATAGCAGAAGTTAATTCAATGGAAGTAAAAGCAAGTCCAGATATGGCACTGATTGCTACAACAATGATCATAATAGGAGAGATAATACCTGCTTGTACAGCGGCATCCCCTAATACCAAACCACCTAAAATGGAAACAGCAGTTCCCATGGTGGATGCCATTCTCATATCGCTTTCTCTTAATATTTCAAAAGATATAGTCATAATAAGACCTTCTACTAAAGCTGGAAAGGGAACAGTAGAACGCTGTGCTAAGAAATTAAGAAGTAGATCCGTAGTAACAGAATCGTGATTATGAGTTGTAATCGCGATGTAATAAGCAGGAATAAAGATAGCAATTAAAAATGCAAATAGGCGAATGATTCGAATAAAAGTAATATTAATGGCCTTTTGGTAGTAATCATCAGGAGTATGAAATAAATCTATAAAAAAACAAGGCATGATTAATACATAGGGACTGTTATCTACAACCACACAGCATTTTCCTTCTAATAAAGCCATGCTTACAAGATCCGGTCTTTCGGTTGTGATTAAAGTGGGAAAAACGCTATTTTTTTCTACTAAATATTTTTTTAGATATCCGCTATCGATAATGCCATCGATATTAATTTTTTCTAGTTTAGAAATTACTTGTTGAACTAGTTTTTGATCTGCAATATTATTCATATAGCAAACTCCCACTTTGGTTTGTGTTTGTTTGCCAATCATTATATCTTTTAACCATAAAGATTCACTTTTAATTCTTCTGCGAATTAAACCTAAGTTTTTATTAAAATTTTCGGTAAAGCTATCTTTTGGTCCTCTAATGGATAGTTCACTATCTACAGTATTAATTCCACGATCTAATTGTGCTCTGGTCTCTAGGGCAAAAACCTGTGTGTCATTGATATAAATAATGGTATATCCATTGAATAGTTTGGATACCAACTCTTGATAATCTTGGATAATAGCACGATTATGACCAGGAATAGTATTATATAAGTAAGAAAACAAGTCTTCATTTCCTAATAGTCTTTCTTCTACAATATGGCTAATATCTTTTAGAATTACTCTATTTATGCTATCACCACTTGTAAGAACTTCGGAGTAAATTAAAGTAACCTTTTTACCTTCCACCAAAATTTCTTTATAGATAATATCGCTTGCTTGATTGGTGTCTTTTTTTAATTTTTCGATCATTTTAAATCCCTCCTGTTTTTATTATGAAGAAAAATACAGGAATCATACGAAATAACTTTGACTTCTGAGGTAGAATGGTTTATGATATTACTAGAATAGTAGGTGATCTAATGAATCAAAAAGCTTTTACTCTAATGGAATTATTAGCTGTCGTTATTCTTTTAGCTATTTTAGCAGCTATAGCTACAGGAGCATATTATAATCATTTAAGTAAGTCTAGACAGAAATCTTTTGAAATGGCAGAAAAGACGCTTGTGAATGATGTAAAGAATGCTTATGCAGATTGTTTGAGTGGAGCAAACAATAATTTCTGTAATAGTCATCCTGACTTTGGATATCAAAACGAAACGATTTATTTAAAGGAATTGATTTCCACAGGCTATAGTGAAAGAATCAAAAATCCATATAATACAGATAGTTATTGCGATGAAGATCTGTCTTATATAAAAGTAACTAGTAATAATACAAATGCTAATAATCAGGATATTTCTTATCAAGTATGTTTGGTGTGTGGAGATAATAGGAGTTCAACTTGTTCTAACTGATGATAAATTGTAAAGAAAGAGTCTAGTTTTTTAATATTTTTTCTTTTGTAGAAAAAAATATTTTCGTTTATAATAAAAATGGAAGTGATCATATGCTAGAAGAACTACAACTAAATCATGAATATGATGTAACAATTACCAAGCAGGATCATTTTGGTCAAGGACTTGTAAAAGTAAATAATATGCTTGTTTTTGTAAAGAATGCTTTACCGGAAGAGGTATGTAAAATTGAAATTATGGATATTAAAAAAGCATTCGCAACCGCTAGAATTGGAAAAATGATAGTAGCTTCTAAATTTAGGGTGGAACCTAACTGTCCATATTATGCTGTTTGTGGTGGATGTCATATTATGCATGAGGAGTATTCTAAGCAGTTAGAGTTTAAAGAGCAGAAGATAAAAGAGTTGTTAGAAAGATTTGCAGGCTTGAAAGATGTTTGTTTCTATCCTATTGTGGGAGATAAGCCTTTTTATTATCGAAATAAAGTTGTTTTTCATGGAAAAGAGAATCAGTTAGGATTTTATCAAGAAAAGACCAACCATTTGGTTCCTGTCAAAACATGTGTGATTACAGAAAAACCGTTAAATAAAATCTATCATGAAATTCAAAAGTTTTTATTAGAACATCCTAGTAATACTATAGAACATCTAATGATAAGAAAAACATCCCTTCATCAAATATTAGTGGATATCGAAGGAACTATTACTTTGACGGAATTATTACCTTATTTAGAAGAAGCTACTACGATTTATTGTAATCATCAATTAGTAAAGGGGAATCCATTTGTAGAAGAATCCATCTTAGGAATTCAATTTAAGATTTATCCTAGCTCTTTTTTTCAAGTCAATTACGAGATGATGTTGGTATTATATCGTATTATTATGAATTTTTATCAAAATAAAGAATATCATAAAGTTTTGGACTTATATTGTGGAACAGGAACTATTGGAATTTTAGTTTCTAGTTATGTAGAGCAAGTGATTGGAGTAGAAAAAGAATCTGCTTCTATTATAGCTGCAAATTCTTGCAAAGACATTAATCGTATTTCTAACATTACTTTTATAGAAGGGAAAGTAGAGGATCAAATAGATTCTTTTCAAGATGTAGATTCTATTATTGTAGATCCACCAAGAAGTGGGTTAGATCATCATACTTTAGAGATTATTTTAAATTTACAACCAGCAACGATTACCTATATTTCATGTGATCCAGTGACTTTAGCCAGAGATTTAAAAACTTTAGTAGCAGATTATGAAGTATTAGAAGTTCATCCAGTTGATATGTTTCCTAATACTTATCATGTGGAAACGGTAGTTTTTTTAGAGAGAAAGTGAAAGGAAATGTTTCAAAATTATACAATTTTAGTAAATAGAAACCATATTTATCAGCCAAGTGATTTTAAGGATATGGTTTTTACGAAAACAACTGATATTGAAGGTAAGGAAATTTTGGTAGAAGA
>CALVOY010000048.1 GCA_944350415.1 uncultured Bacilli bacterium
AATTACGAAGTTAAATGAAGAGGAAACATTTCAAAGTGCAATGACCTATGAAGAAGATCAAAAGATGATTTTAAATACTGAGAAGAAGATTTCTTTTGAGGAAGGTAAGGAAGAGGGTCTTTCTCAAGGAAAAAAAGAAAGCCAAATAGAAATAGCGAAAGCTATGTTAAAAGCCGGAGAAACGATTGAGAAAATTCATCAATATACTGAATTACCGATAGAAGAACTAAAGAAACAAATTGAACAAGATTAATATCATACATTTCTGATTATTTTTTGCATACAATATACTGGAGTTGATTATATGTATGATTCTATGGATATTAATGAAATAGATCAAATCCATATTACTTCCAGCAATACTTTAGATTCTAATCAGAGAATTTTAATTGATATTAGAGATAAATATGAATATATTTTAGGAAATATTCAAAATTCTGTTAATATTCCTTATAATTATTTAGCATTGATGCCTGAAAATTATTTGAATTTACATTCTATTTACTATATATACTGTGATACAGGGAGTAAGAGTAGAAAATTATGTATCCATTTAAAACAATTAGGTTATCAGGTGATTGATCTAATTGGTGGGTATAGTCACTATCATCAACATGACTAAATTGTCATGAAAAATCACTATGCTGTTATTGTATAATAACGATGTGGTGATTTTTATATGTCTGAATATTTAGAAATAATTAAAACTTCTATTTTTACTTTTCCATTTATTGCCTTTCTATTTACCCTTCCTTATATTTTATATCAATATCATAAGTATGGCTCAATTTATTACTTGCGAGTAATCATTATCTATTCTTTTATTTTATATTTGTTAACGGCTTACTTTTTAGTGATCTTACCACTCCCAACTATCGAGGAAGTCTCTCAACTAACAACGCCTAGAGTACAGCTTGTTCCTTTTCAATTTGTTTTTACTTTTATAAGGGAAACTTCTTTTCAAATTGCAGATGTTCATACTTATTGGAAAGCATTTTTAGAACCATGCTGTTATGTCGTTTTTTATAACTTATTACTATGTTTGCCATTTGGAGTATATCTTCGTTATTATTTTCAATTTAGTTTAAAAAAGACAATTTTGTTTACATTTCTTCTTAGTCTTTTCTTTGAACTTACGCAACTAACAGGACTTTATTTTATTTATCCAAGAGGATATCGCTTATTTGATGTTGATGATTTAATTTTAAATACATTTGGCGGAGTACTTGGTTATTGTATAGCTTCTCTTTTTATGAAGTTTTTGCCTAGTAGAAATAAAATTGATGAGAAATCATATTTATTAGGGCAAAAGGTTTCTTTTTTAAAGCGATTTGTGGCTTTTGGAGTAGATGGTGTAATTTGTTTATTGTTTGTACTAATTCTATCTATTTTTAATCACAGTATTTTTAGCTTTTATGGTGGTATTATGATTTATTATTTTATAATTCCTATGGTAACTTCCGGAAGGACGCTAGCTTTTCGCTTTTTAAATTTAAAAATAGAAAGTAGAGCGAGTGATTTAAAATTTTATCAGATTTTGATTAGACAATTCTTTTGGATTGTTGAAATATTTATACTTCCTTATTTGAGTCTTTCTTTTTTCTTATTTTTTGTAACTTTATGGCAAGTAGAATTATTTGGCATTTTCTTATTTCTATTTGGATTATTTCTTTTTTTCTATTTTTTAATGATAAGTATTTTGATTTTATGTAAAAGACCTTTATTATATGAGCGAATTAGTAAAACTTTTATTGTTAGTACGATTTCAAAAAAATAGGAAAAAAACTTTATTTCTTTATGATTCTATGCTATAATCTTCAAGAAACTTATGTAGGAAGTGAATTTATGAAAAAAAGAAATATTGCGATTATTGCTCATGTAGACCATGGTAAAACTACTTTGGTAGATCAAATATTGAAATCTAGTGGAACATTTAGAGAAAATGAGGATGTTTCTCAAATTTCTATGGACTCGAATCAATTAGAAAAAGAAAGAGGAATTACGATTTTAGCTAAAACAACTGCCATTAATTATCGTGATTACCGTATTAATATTATGGATACTCCAGGACATGCTGATTTTGGTGGAGAAGTAGAACGTATTATGAATATGGTGGATGGTGTTTTATTAGTAGTAGATGCTTACGAAGGAACGATGCCTCAAACTAGATTCGTACTAAAAAAAGCTTTAGAAGCAGGTGTAAAACCTTTAGTAGTTATTAATAAAATGGATAAACCAAGTGCTAGAGTAAATCAAGTAGTGGATGAAGTATTAGACTTGTTTATTGAACTTGGAGCAGATGATGATCAATTAGATTTTAAAGTAGTTTATGCATCTGCTATTAATGGTACTTGTAGTCTAGATCCAGATATTAATACACAAACACCAGGATTCAATGAGTTATTAGATCTTATTATTGAAGAGATTCCAGCACCTTCAGGTAGTGCTTCTCTAAAACTACAATTTCAACCAGCATTATTGGATTACAATGAATTTGTAGGAAGAATTGGAATTGGTAGAGTACATAATGGTAAAATTAAAGTGGGTCAGATGGTATCTTGTATTCGTTTAGATGGAAGTGTTAAGAACTTTAGAATTCAAAAATTATTTGGTTTTTTAGGAATGAAAAGATTGGAGATAGAGGAAGCAGAAGCTGGTGATATTATTGCGATTGCTGGTCTTAGCGATATTTCTGTCGGTGAAACGATATGTGATCAAGGAGAAAAGTTACCTCTTCCAGTACTTCATATTGATGAACCAACTTTACAAATGACTTTTGCTACTAATAATTCACCATTTGTGGGAAAAGAAGGAAAATTCTTAACAGCTCGTCAAATTGAAGATAGATTAAATAAAGAACTACAAAGAGATGTTAGTTTACGAGTAGAACAATTAGATGGAGAAAGCTTTTTGGTTTCCGGCCGTGGGGAACTACATTTATCTATCTTAATTGAGAATATGCGTCGTGAAGGGTATGAACTTCAAGTATCCAAACCTCAAGTTATTATCAAAGAAGAAAATGGCATTAAAATGGAGCCTTTTGAGGATTTACAAATTGAAGTTCCTGAGGATTCAGTAGGGTCTGTGATCGAACAACTTGGTACTCGTGGTGGTATTATGGAAAATATGGTCAATTTTGAAAACCAGGTAAGACTAAACTATGTAATTCCTTCTCGTGGATTGATTGGATTTACTACAGATTTTATGACTATGACCAAAGGATATGGAATTATTAACCATACTTTTAAAGAGTATCGTCCAGTAGAAAGCGTTCATATTGGAGAAAGAAAGCTTGGTGTATTGGTTTCTACAGAAGCTGGTAAAGCATCTGCATATGCTTTAGGACAACTAGAAGACCGTGGTATTATGTTCATAGAACCAGGAACGGAAGTTTATGAGGGAATGATTGTTGGAGAATGCAATCGTGACAATGATTTAGCGGTTAATGTAGTAAAAGGCAAACAATTAACCAATACGCGTGCTGCTAGTGCAGATAAAACGGTTGTGTTAAAAAGACCACGTCTTATTACTTTAGAAGGAGCTCTTGATTATATTAATAGTGATGAGTTAGTGGAAGTAACACCAGATAATATTCGTCTTCGTAAGAGAATTTTAGATACGGAACAAAGAAAGAAATTTGATGCTAGGAGAGCATCTTAAGGAAAGGTATCTCTGAAGAAATAATTCTCAAAATGAAAGTGAAAATACTTTAAATAGTATTTTTTTTCTGTTATAATAAATAATAAAGATACGAGGGGATGAAAAATATGAATGAAAATCAACAATTCAATCAAGAAAGCAACAATACTGTAAATCCAAGTGTTATGGGAGAAGAAAACAATAAACAATCTACACCATTGAATACAGAAAAAGATATGACTGCAATGCCACCTATAGCAGAGGTGAAAGTAGAATCTTCTGCTACTACTTCTATGAATTCTTCTAATGGAAATGAGATGTCTTCTTCAGAAAAAACAGTAGCTAATTCTACAGGTGAGTCTAGTCCATCATCATCATCTGCTAAACCTCCTAAAAATAGCAAACTATCTACTATATTATTAATAGTCCTTTTTCTATTCTTGTTTGCTTTCATTATGGGGATGCCTTATATTAGAAGTTTTATTCAAGAATTAAAAGCAGATACAGGATTATCAGAAATTGAGAAAGAAGCACAAGAAGAGGAAGAAAAGCAACAGCAGGAAGAAGAAAATCAAAAACCAACACCAACTCCTGAAGATGAAAAAACGACAGAATTAACTTGTACTTCTGCTAGTAGTACTGCTGGAAATTATACATTAGTAGAGGTTCAAAAGTTCTACTATAACTCTAAAAATCAAGTATTAAGTAGTAAAATGATTTCTCAATACAGTTTTACTACTGCAGATATGACATATCTTAATTTAAAACAACAGTGTGATGAAGATAGTTTGAAGTATTTAACTCATGAGGGCTATACAATGGCATGTAGTTATGGAGAAAATAATATTGAAATTAGTCATGAATTCGATCTAGAAACATTTACACCAATTGTTGATGGAGCAACTAATATTCAGGCCAATGCGACTTATCAGCAAGATATAGAGACAATCAAAGCGGATCTTGCAAGCAAAGGATATACTTGTCAATAGATGCATAATATGCATCTTTTTATGTGATATAAAAATTCATGGTTTTACATCTCTATTCATACATGGTATAATATAGTACGAATGGATGGTGCATACATTGAAAAAGAAAATTTGTGAGATTGGAGCTTTGGTTTTTCTTGTAGATCAGTTTGTGAAATATGTGATTATCTCCATGTTTTACTATGGAAAAGAAGTTTTTTTAATACCAAATTTTTTTTATCTTACGTATGTAAAAAATACAGGAGGAGCTTGGAGTCTTTTTAGTGATCATACGGGAATTCTTTTGATCGTTGGTATTATTAGTATTGGACTATTGAGCTTCTATATTTATAAAAAAAATCATTTTCATTTATTAGAAGTCATTTATTTAGGCTTAATCATGGGCGGTGTTCTTGGCAATTTTATCGATCGTTTGCTTCGAGGCGGAGTTATTGACTATATTGGTCTTCGCTTCGGTTCTTATTATTTTCCAGTATTTAATATAGCCGATATTTGTATTGTTTGTGGAGCCTTTTTATTAATAATAGATAGTTTTAAGGAGGATCATTATGAATCTAGAAGTACTAATAGATAATGTTAGAATAGATCAATATTTGGCTTCTGAATTGGATGTTAGTCGTAGTAAGGTACAGAAATTAATTAAGCAGGGTAAAGTATTGGTGAATCATAAACCTGTTAGTAGTAGTTATTTGGTCAAAATTGGAGATTCGATTTTGGTAGATGACCATTTGGATTTTTCAATTTCAATTGAAAAAGAAAATATTCCTCTAGATATTGTTTATGAAGATTCTCATTTATTAATTATCAACAAAGCTTCTGGTATGGTAGTACATCCAGCTCCTGGAAATTATCATGGAACTTTGGTGAATGCTTTACTTTATCGTTTCTCTTTAAGCAATCAAGATTCTATTCGTCCTGGTATTGTTCATAGAATTGACAAAGATACTAGTGGATTATTAGTAGTTGCGAAAGATGATAAAACTCATGAACTGTTAAGCAATATGATCAAAGAGAAGAAGATAGAAAGAATCTACATTGCTTTAGTAGATGGTATCATTCCTGAAACATCTGGTACGATTGATGCTCCAATTGGTAGAGATATGGATAATCGTCAAAAAATGAAAGTAACCGATGTGAATAGTAAAGATGCTGTTACTCATTTTAGAGTGCTAAAAAGATTTCCTAACAAGAATCAAACATTAATCGAATGTAAACTAGATACAGGACGTACTCATCAAATTCGTGTACATATGGCATATATTGGATATCCAATATATAATGATCCTGTTTATGGAAAAAAGAAATCCACCACTACTTTTGGTCAATTTTTACATTCTCAAAGAATTTCTTTTTTACATCCCATTACTGGAAAGCAAATTGAAAAGGAAGCTCCTTTACCAAAAGAGTTCCAGAATTATTTGGATGAAATCAATGTACAATCTGTATAAATTAGTATATAATGTTGTGTTAAGGAGTGAGTTCTAATAATGAATGAAACTATTAATAGAAAAGATCTAATTGTTATGAAATTACTTCATTATTTTATAACAGAAAAAAACTATAGTCCTATTATCTTACAAGGTGCAGAAGATGAGATCTGGTTAGAAAATTTAGATAGCGATTATGAAATTGTTCGTATTGTATCCAACTACATTCATAATGATGAACAGTTGAATTTTGATTTATTTAAGACCAAAAGAATCGTGTCTAAAATCAAAAAGAAAACCTTTTCATTTCATATGGATGTGTTAACGATTTATACAGATCTTGGAGAAAATACACATTTAGATAAAGTAGAAAAAATGGATTGTTTATATCTATATAATGAGTCTGATTTAGAAAAGTATCCTTTTGTTCAGAATCATTTTCCAGATATTTTAAAAAAATTAACTTTTTCGGAAGAAGGGTTACAACTTTTTATTAAGATTACGAATGATATCAATCGAAAAAATAAAATAGAGGCTGAAAAGGCAGAATCTGTGTTTAAGAAAAAGAAACCAATTGTTACTTATGCTTTGATTATTTTGAATATCTTTTTCTACTTGATTCCAATTTTATTGGGATGCTATGATGATATGATTAATCATTTTTGCTTATATGGGCTTTTTGTTCGTGGATATCAAGAATACTATCGATTGATTACGGCAGGATTCTTACATGCTGATATTTTTCATTTGCTGTTTAACTGCTATGCTTTATATGTCATTGGTGGTCAGTTAGAAAGCTTTATGGGAAAAGGAAAGTATATCGTTATCTATTTCTTTTCGATGATAATGGGCAGTTTGATGTCTATTACTTTTGGAGACAATCCTAGTATTGGTGCTAGTGGAGCGATATTTGGTTTGATGGGTAGTTTATTATATTTTGGATATCATTATCGTGTTTATTTAGGAAATACTTTAAAAAGTCAAATTATTCCTCTTATCTTAATTAATCTTTTATATGGTGCGGTAGTTAGTGGTATTGATAACTTTGCTCATATTGGTGGATTAATTGGTGGATGTTTGATTACGATGGCTTTGGGTGTAAAGTATAAAAGTAGTAGTAGTGAAAAAATAAACGGGATGATTATTACATTTTTATTTACTTGCTTTATGATCTACATGGCTTTTGTAATGCGATAGAAGAATAAGAATGAGTTTGTTTATAAATTCATTCTTATTTTTTTTTGACACCATTTATGATTTAGAGTAAAATGTTATTAGAAAATAGGGAGGTAGTTATGAAGAAATTCAATAGAAGAGCGTTTACCTTGATTGAAATGCTAGTAGTTGTCATTGTTTTAGGAGTAATATTAGCTATTGCGATTCCATCTGTTAGTAATTTGATCAATCAAAATAGAAAGAAGATGTATCAGGTACATATGGATATTGTGGAGGAAAAAACACAGCTTTTTATCGATCGATATCAGGGAGAATTAGAAAGTAGCAATGCCACTTGTTTTCAAATTGACTATCAAGATTTATTAGATCAGGATTTTATTACAGAACAAGATGTTTCTTGTAGTGGTAGCATTATTATTAATAAGGCTGGTAATCAGAAAAGTTTTTCGGCAGAATATTACTTAGATTGTGTTGATAAAAATAATGACTCTTTACATGAGAGTGGTAATGTTCCAACTGGTTGTACTGTTTTCATTGGAAATTAATTATTGTTTACTAGTTTATTGAAAAATAAGGAGATTCATGCTAAAATGTCTAATATAAGGGGTGATATAATGGATTCCAATACAACTTTATATTCTATTGATGAGTTTGATACGGCATTGGTGGATGCTATTTTGCAAGAGGTATTTTTGTCTTTAAAGGAAAAGGGATATGATCCTATCAATCAGTTGGTTGGTTATTTGATGAGTGGAGATCCAGGTTATATTTCTTCTTATCAGAATGCTCGTCAAAAAATAGTAGGTATTGATCGCAGTCGAATTTTAGAGTTTTTGCTTCGTAAAGTTTTAGGAGAGAAAGCTTGAGATATCTAGGTTTGGATTTGGGTACTAAGACTTTAGGATTAGCTCTTTCTGATCCTCTTGGGATGATTGCAAGTAGTTATAAAATTTTAAAGCACGATGAAGATTATGGCCAGTTGATTTTGTTATTAAAGGAAGAAGTTCAAAAGAATCATGTACAAGCTTTTGTTTTAGGACTTCCAAAGAATATGAATAATTCGATTGGAGAACGTGGTGAGATAGCTTTAGCATTTCAAAAAAAATTGATAGAAGCGTTTTCACTTCCTGTTTATATGCAAGATGAAAGACTTACTACAAAGCAAGCAGAAAACTTATTAATTGCGAATCATACTAGTAGAAAAAAACGAAAAAAAGTTATTGATAGTATGGCTGCAACGATTATTTTACAAAGTTATTTAGATAGAAGGGAACGATAATATGAAAGAAAATACATTTAAAATGGTTACTGAGGATGGTCAAGAAATTATATGTAATGTTTTATTTACTTTTGATAGTGAAGAGACGAAGAAAAGCTATATAGCATATACAGATAATACATATGAAGCAGATGGTAGTATTAAAGCTTATGCCGCTGTATATCATCCGGAAGATTTAAATAAAGGTTTTGAACCAATTGAAACAGAAAAAGAGTGGAAAGTAGTAGAAACAATTTTAGAAACAATCCAAGAAGAAGTTCGTAATAAAATGACACAAACCAGCGTTAATCATGAGCAAAATAACAGTGAAGGAACAGGAAGCGAGCAATAGGCTCGTTATTTGTTGGAAAATTGATGAAAACTTTTCGAAATATTGCGCTTAGTATTTTAATTATTACTGTGATTGTTGTGGTTGGATGTTGTCTTTTTTATAATTATCAATTGAGTCCGGTTAGTGATTCTGCTGATATTGTGGAAATAGAGATTCCAGCTAATACTACTACTAAGGGAATCGCAGCTATCTTAAAGGAAAATCATTTGATTAGAGATGAAAGAATGTTTTTGCTTTATGTAAAAATCATGAATATTAGTGATATGAAAGCTGGATACTATGATATCCCTGGTAACCTAAGTGCAAAAGAGATTGTTTCTTTATTACAAAAAGGATCTACCAAAAATCCAAATGAAATTACGATTACTTTTCGCGAAGGAATTAATATTAAAAATTTAGCTACTATTATTAGTGAAAATACTACTAATACTTATGATAGTGTGATAGCTCTATTAAAGGATGATAACTATTTAGATGAACTCATTCAAAAATATTGGTTTATCGATTCTAGTATTAAAAATGATAAACTGTATTATTCGTTAGAGGGATATTTATTTCCAGATACTTACTATTTTACGAATAAAGATGTAACTACGAAAGAGATTTTAGCTAAAATGTTAGATCAAATGGATAAGATTCTATCGAAATATAGAAGCGAAATAGAGAGTGGGGATTATACTGTTCATCAGATTCTTACACTAGCTTCTATTATCGAAAAAGAAGGTAAGAATGATGATTTTACTACCATTTCTTCTGTCTTTCATAATAGAATGCAAATTAATATGCCATTACAGAGTTGTGCAACAGCTTATTATGGGGTGGGATTAGAGTTTGATGAATTGGGAATTGCAACCAATGAGGTTATTACTGCTCAAAATGATTATAATACCTACCAGAATAATGGATTGTCAGTAGGACCAATTGCTCTTCCTAGTGAGAATGCTATTGTTGCTGCTATCCGACCTAAAGAAACAGATTATTTGTATTTCCTTTCTGACAATCAGGGGGTTACTTATTTCTTTGCGACACTTTCTGAGCATCAAAATAAGCAGCAGGAATTGATTGCTGCTGGAAAATGGTATCGATAATGATAGAGGGAGTAATATAAAATGGTCACAAATTTAGAGGCTTTGATAAGAGATATCAAAAAATATGCATTAGATCATAAAATACCTATTATGCAGGATGCAGGAATTGATTTTTTAACTACTTTTATTGTGAAAAATCAAATTGGTAGTGTTTTAGAAATAGGAAGTGCGATTGGATATTCTGCTATTATGATGGCATTAGCCAATCCGAATTTAAAAATCACCACGATCGAAAGAGATAGAGAACGCTATTTAGAAGCAGTTAAAAATATTAAAAAAATGGATTTGGAAAACCGAATTACTTTGGTATTTCATGATGCTTTGGAAGCTAACATCGAGGGAAATTTTGATATGATTTTTATTGATGCGGCCAAGGGGCAAAATATTAATTTTTTCGAAAAATATGAACGAAATTTAACCGAAAATGGTTATATTATTACAGATAATATGAATTTCCATGGCCTTGTAGATAAAATGGATAATGAAATTGAAAGTCGAAATTTAAGATCACTGGTTCGTAAAATTCGTGATTATCGAACATTCTTGTGTAATCATCCTAACTATGATGTAGAATTATTAAATGTAGGAGATGGAATCGCGATTGCTAGAAAGAAATAAATTTTGATAATTTATTCTGATTTATGATATTTTCTTCATTCTGCTTTTCAAATTTCGTTTTTTGGTTAGAGAATTTTAAAAAAAGAATTTCAATAAAAGTAAGGAAAATTGAAAAAGGCTTCCTTGCTTTTATTTTTTTCTCTTTTATAATAAACTGAACGGTGATTATATGAATGATAAAATTAGTGGTTATTATTTAGATTCTGAGCAACAAGCAATTGTATTAGATGAAAGCCAATATTTATTAGTAGTAGCAGGAGCAGGAAGTGGAAAAACATTAACTATTTTAGGAAAAATTAATTATTTGGTAAAATATCAGCATGTGGATCCAGCTGATATTTTATGTATTTCTTTTACTAAAAAAGCAGCGGATAGTTTAAAAGAAAAAATAAAAAATGAATTTCATTATGAAATGCCTGTCTATACATTCCATAAATTATCTTTAGAAATATTAAAAGAAAGTAATAAAATCTATGATATAGCAGACAGTAATCTTTTAGAAAACATCATTCGTGAATTTTTTTGTGAAACTATTCTTGATGATCTATATCAAATGAGATTAGTATTGAAATATTTTCAAATAAATAAACGGAAAAACATTAAGACATCTTATATGGAATTTTATCACCATCATTTAAATCAGTTTGTCATATTAGAAAGATTATTATCAACATTTATTCACTTATTAAAATGTAATCATTATGCTTTGAAAGATTTTTCCTTATTTCTAAAAGAAGCAAAAAAAACAATATTTTATTCGAAATATAAAAAAGAAAAACAATTTTTAACTTTAGCATTAAATATATATCTAATCTATGAAAAATATCTAGAAACCAATCAAGAAATTGATTTTGATGATATGATCATGAAAGCAATAGATCAAGTAAAAGACAATGGTATTCAGAAAAAATATCAATATATTATTATTGATGAATATCAGGATACTTCTTACATTCGATTTCAATTGATAAAAGAAATTATAAATCAAACGAATGCTAAATTAATGGTAGTAGGAGACGATTTTCAGTCTATTTATCGATTTACAGGATGTGATATATCTTTATTTCTAAATTTTCAAGATTATTTCCAAGATGCCCAAGTGAAAAAGATTCAAAATACTTACAGAAATAGTCAGGAATTAATTCAAATAGCGGGAGCTTTTGTAATGAAAAATAAAAAACAAATTCGTAAGAATCTTCGCTCTTCCAAAATGTTATCTAAGCCTATCCGAATCGTTTATTATGATCATATCAAAGATGCATTTAAACAATTAATTCAAAGAATATATAGTGAGTGTAATCAACCTATTTTAATATTGGGAAGAAATAATCGTGATATTGATTTGGTATTAGATAGTGATTTCAAATTAAAAGAAAATGGAGATATTATTTATAAAGAAAACCCTAATATTAAAATGTATTATTTAACTGCCCATAAATCAAAAGGATTAGAAGAAGAAAATGTCATCATTATTAATTTAAAAGATGAGTTACTAGGATTTCCTAATCAAATAAAAGATGATAAGGTATTACGCTTTGTATCTAAAAATAACGAGAAATATCCTTATAGTGAGGAGAGAAGATTACTTTATGTAGCATTAACTAGAACTAAAAATTATGTTTATTTATTAGTACCTAATCAGAATGAATCGGTGTTTGTTAAGGAATTGTTGAGAGACTATTCTAAAATGATCAAAATACTTAAGTAAACACTTTTTTATGGATTAATTGATAAAAATATGATATAATAAGCAACCATTGGAAGTGATAACATGAATATATCAATAGGCAATTTAACGATTACTAATTTTTGTACTCAAAATCCAGAACATGTGACCTTTAAGTGTGATTTGGTAAAAGATCAGTCTATCTATGATTTTGTTTCTACTAGTATAGGTGATGATTTGATAGTACCTACTGAAAGTGATGACTTAGAATTAGACCACTCTTACATTATTGAAGATAATCATAAACCAGTTGGCTATATTTATATAGAAGGTTTATCACAAACTCAAGGTGTCGTAGAACTTAGATATGCTGTACATCCGGAATATAGAAGATTAGGGTTTTTAGGCTATAGTGACTCTAGTAGGAGAGGATACGGACAACAGATATTAGAAGAATGTAGTAATTACTTATTTACTTTTGAAGATATCAATAGTATAGAGCTTCATATTAGAAAAGATAATGAAGCAAGTATTGGTTGTGCAGAAAAAGCAAAGTATAAATGTATTGGAGAATATGAAGGAGAGTATTATTATATTTATAGAATGAGTAGAGGTAGTAAACCTTATGAAAATTAAAATGAATAGTTTAGTAATTACAGAATATTGTAGTAGCGACAAAAGAAAATATCGATTTAAGAAAGAAATTAGTGAAGATCCTCTTATCAATCATTTTATATCACATAATATCGATGAGTGGCTAGAAAATTCAGAAGGATTAGATAAACTTTTGGTAGGTCCAGTATATATCATAGCAGAGCAAAGAAAATTAGTTGGTTTTATTCGAATTGCTTCTTTAGATCAAGATGGAACTTTAAATTTATATTATGGAGTTCATCCTGATTATAGAGGAAATCACTATGGAACGAAAATTTTACAGGAAGTACAAAAGTGTATTTTTCAAAAGTTTCCAAATGCAAAGAAAATAGAACTTCATATAAAAGAAATAAATAGTGGAAGTATTCGTTGTGCTGAAAATGCCGGGTTTAAACTTATACGAGATGAACAGTTGAGAAAAGATGATAGCAAATTAAAAATCTATATGAAGTATAAATAGAAAACTAAAAGATTCGTTAAAATATTTTCTATATTTTTAAATTTATGTTATGATGTAAGTATGGAAGATGGAACTTTATGAATATTTTGTCTTATTATTTATTAAATAGAACAAGTAGTAATTTAAGTACCTTGAATCAAGATTATGTAGAAAGATTATATCAATATTATGTGAATGGAGGTCAAGTATTAAATTATAATATAAATATTAATAAGGAAAGTTTTATAGAAATTTTTAATACTATATTTGATGTGCTAAAACTAAAAATAGATAATGCAACATATAAGATAATTAGCGAACATTATTTAAACAATTTAATGGTAGATGCTAATGATGGTGAGAATGTTGATGTCATATATGCCATTAATTATCTTTGGTATCTTGGTATTGGAGTATCCCAAGATATTGATATTAAAGAATATAGAGATCTTATTCCTATTATTCAGCAACAATTAATCCATAAATTTAAAATTAAAGAAAGCATAAAAGAAAAAGTAAGAAGAAAAATTTATACTAAATCTTTTATCACAATATAATAAAGGGCTAGTCAGACTTTAAAAGTAGGACTAGTTCTTTTTGAAAGTAGGAGCAAAAATAAAAAAAGTAGTAATAGTATTCATAGTATTCATAATAAAAGATTAACCTTAGATAATGCAATATATACCCAAAGAGGTTGTTGTTCTTGCCATAAGGGCGTATCTGGTTGTGGTGCTAATGGTAGAGTCATATTGATTGTACCTATCATAATAGATTTTATAATTTATATGATCATAAATAAAATGGTGATTCCAATATTTCCATATTTGAATTTTTTCTTTCTGATAATATGTGTTATAATCTTATTAGAGGATAGGAGGAATAACATGAATAAATTAGAAAATAAAGTTGCTATTATTACCGGTGGAGCAATGGGTAATGGTTTAGGAATTGCTAAAGTATTTTTAAAACATGGGGCATCTATTGTTGTTTTGGATTATGCGGAAGAAATTAGAGAATCTTTAAAAAATTTAAGAGAAGAATTTCCAGACTCTACTATTTCAGGCTATCAAGTAGATATTCGTGATAAGGAAAAGGTTCAGGCTTGTGTAGATGCCATTGCAAGTAAATATGGTCATATTGATATTTTAGTGAATAATGCTGGAGTTTGTAGATTGGAAACATTCGAGAAAATGGACGATGAATTAAGAGACTTTCATTTTGATATTAATATTAAAGGAACTTGGAATGTAACAAAAGCGGTAGTTCCTTATATGAAGAAAAATCAGGAATCTAGTATTATTAATCTGTCTAGTGTAACAGGTCCAATGGTTGCAGATAGTGGAGAAGTAGCATATGCTACTACCAAAGCTGCTATTATTGGTTTTACGAAAGCACTTGCTATGGAACTTGTCAATGATCATATTAGAGTGAATGCTATTATGCCAGGATATATTATGACACCTATGGTAGAGGGTATGGCTAAAGAAACCAATTCCGATAATCCAGAAGAGGTAGTGAATGGAATTGCTAAAGGCATTCCAATGGGAAGGCTTGGTACCATTGAAGAATTAGGAGAATTAACAGCGTTTTTAGCAAGTCATGAATCTTCTTATATTACTGGACAAGGCATCGTAATCGATGGGGGATCCACGCTACCAGAGACAATGAGTATGGGAGTATAATACTCGAAAAATTTTCAAATTTGTAAAGAAATCTCTATTTTATTATTTAGAAAATATTTAGAAAGAGTCAAATCTTTCTTTTTTTATGTCAATTAACAAATCTAGTACTTTTATACTTTTCATAATTATTATATAATGTTTATAGTAAAGGAGAATCAAAATGGAAGAATATAAAAATGTATTATCCAATGAAGAATTAGAGCGTATCGATAAGTATTTTAGAGCAGCTAATTATTTATCGGTAGGTCAATTATATTTAAGAAATAATCCCCTGTTAAGAGAGCCTTTAAAACTTAGTGATATTAAGAAAAATGTAGTAGGGCATTGGGGGACTGTTCCAGGTCAGACTTTTGTTTATACACATTTAAATAGAATTATCAAAAAATATGATTTGGATATGATTTATTTATCAGGTCCAGGTCACGGCGGAAATGCAATTGTGTCTCATGTATATTTGGAAGGAAGTTATAGTGAAGTTTATCCAAATATTACTGAAGACATTGAGGGAATGCAAAAATTATTTAAACAATTTTCGTTTCCAGGAGGGGTATCTAGTCATGTAGCACCGGAAACTCCGGGATCTATTCATGAAGGAGGAGAACTAGGATATAGTTTATCTCATGCTTTTGGTGCTGTATTAGATAATCCGGATTTGATTGCTGCTTGTGTGATTGGAGATGGAGAAGCAGAGACAGGATCTCTTGCTACTAGTTGGCATTATAATAAGTTTTTAAATCCAGCTACAGATGGAGCAATTATTCCTATTTTGCATTTGAATGGCTATAAAATAGCGAATCCTACTGTATTTGCCCGAATTACTGAAGAAGAAATGATATCCTTTTTTCAAGGATGTGGTTTTGAACCATTGATTGTTAGTGGAAAAGATCCAAAAGAAATGCATCAAAAAATGGCTTATGCTTTGGATATCACAGTTGAGAAAATTAAAAAAATTCAAAAGGATGCTCGTGAAAAGGGTAAACAAGAGAGACCAATTTGGCCAATGATTATTTTGAGAACTCCAAAGGGTTGGACAGGGCCAAAAGAAGTGGAAGGAAAACAGGTCGAAGATTCCTTTAGAGCTCATCAAGTACCAATTATTATTTCGGAAAATTCTCCTGAAAATGTAAAGCTTTTGGAAGATTGGATGAGGAGCTATCATCCTGAGGAGTTATTTGATGAAAAGGGTACGCTTCTTCCTGAATTAAAAGAGCTTGCACCAATTGGTAATCGAAGAATGGGTTCTAATCCTCATGCTAATGGTGGAAAACTATTAGAAGAACTTCGTACTCCGGATTTTCGAGACTATGCTGTTACTGTAGAAATTTCTGGAAATACGATAGCTCAAGATATGAAAGAACTAGGTAGATACATTAGAGATGTAGTAGCTTTAAATGAAGACAAGAAAAACTTTCGTATTTTTGGGCCTGATGAAGCTTTATCGAATCGTCTAAATTATGTATTTGAAAAAACAAATCGCCAATTTAATGGAATAACTTATGAAAATGATGAGTTTTTAGATAAATCAGGAAGAGTCTTAGATACTTATTTATCAGAACATGCTTGTGAAGGATGGCTAGAAGGATATTTACTTACAGGAAGGCATGGGTTCTTTCATACCTATGAAGCTTTCTCTAGAATCATCGATTCTATGGCTAGTCAACATGCCAAATGGTTAAAGGTAACCAGTGAACTTTCTTGGCGTGTACCGATTGCTTCCTTGAATTATATTTTATCTAGTCATATTTGGCAGCAAGATCATAATGGTTATACACATCAAGATCCTGGCTTTTTATCTCATTTAGTTACCAAAAAAGCAGATATTGTTCGAATGTATTTACCACCTGATGCGAATTGTTTATTATCTTGTTTTGATCACTGTATTAAAACCAAAAACTATATTAATGTAATCGTTGCTAGTAAACATCCTCGACCTCAATGGTTAACGATGGAGCAAGCAGTAAAACATTGTACACAAGGAATTGGTATTTGGGATTGGGCAAGTAATGACCAAAATAGTGAAACAGATATCGTTATGGCATGCTGTGGTGATACACCAACATTAGAAACATTAGCTGCAGTATCTATTCTGAGAAATAATTTTCCAGAATTAAAAATAAGAGTTGTAAATGTTGTGGATTTAATGCGATTACAGTCTAACTTAGAACATCCACACGGATTAAAAAATGAAGATTATGATTTATTATTTACTAAAAATAAACCTGTTATATTTGCTTTCCATGGTTATGCATCTTTGATTCATCAATTAACTTATAAGCGTACAAACCAAGATTTACATGTTCATGGTTATAAGGAAGAGGGTACGATTACAACTCCATTTGACATGAGAGTTCAAAATGAACTAGATCGTTATCATTTGGTCATGGATGCCTTAAAATATTTACCACAATTAGGTAATCGTAGTGCTATTTTAAATCAATGGTGTAAAGATAAGTTGATTGAACATAAAGAATATATTCATGAATATGGGGATGATATGCCAGATATTAAAAACTGGACTTGGGAGAAAGCAACAGATAATAAGGAGTTAATTTAAAGAAATTTAAAATGATAAATCTATTTATATTTGTAGAATCTTATGAAAGTAACAAGTATTAGCTAATATACATTAGATAGTACTTGTTTTCGTTTGGAATATTTACTAATGTAGTATCTGTCATTGTAGAAATCTATTATAATATCTAGAAAAAAAATAACTTTTAGTATAAAATAGTAACTAATGATGCTATTTATTTTACTAGATATGTATTGAACAGAAGATAAAAACTATATTTATTGACAGCATTCTTTACTCCAAGGAAAGGGCAAAATGAATAGAGAGATTACTCAAAAGGGGGAGTTTCTATGGAAATGGATAGAAAAGTTGTATTAGTAACGGGAAGTAGTAGAGGAATTGGTGCAGCAACAGTATTGGAATTTGCTAAAAAGGGTTATGATGTAGTCATTAATTACTTATCTAATGAAGAAAAAGCAGAAGCATTAAAAAGAAAAGTGGAAGAAGAGTACCATAGAAAGGTTCTAGTAGTGAAAGCAGATGTTTCTAATGAAGAATCAGTAAAGAATATGGTAGAAAAAACTATTTTAGAGTTTGGGCATATTGATTGCTTAGTGAATAATGCGGGGATTGCGATTGATAATGAAATGACTGATAAATCCAAAGAAGAATTCTTAAAGGTAATCGAAACCAATTTAATTGGTACTTTTTTGGTAAGCAAATATGTAGGAAAATATATGTTAGAGAAAAAACAGGGAGTAATCATTAATATTTCTTCCAATAATGGGATTGATCAAAATTATCCTTTAGCCATGGATTATGATGCATCTAAATCCGGAGTTATTTCTTTAACTAAAAATCTAGCGGTACAGTATGCACCTTATATTAGAGTAAATAGTGTAGCACCTGGTTGGACCAATACAGAACCTGTATTAGAAATGAATCCTGATTTTATAGAAGAAGAAAAGCATAAAATTTTATTAGCTCGTTTTGCGGATCCAGAAGAGATTGCTAAAGTAGTTGTTTTTCTTGCTAGTGATGATGCTAGCTATATTAATAGTGAAGTAATTCGTGTGGATGGTGGATGTAGATGATTAGAAAAACAAGAGAAATGATTATCATACCTGATGAGACTCAAATCAATTTGCCGATATATAGGAAAGAATTGCTACTAAAAGAAGAAAGGCATGGTCATGTCGTCAAAGATTTTTCTGATATCTATCATTTGGGATTAACTTTTGAAACAGTACAAGTAGGAGAAGAAAACTATAATGGGTTAAAGCAATTGCTAAACTAGGGCATTTAGCAATTCAAAAAGATGATATGATTATTTTCTATTTACCTAGTTTCATTACAGAGCAGCAGTATCAATATTTAAGAAAACATAGACGTGAGTTTTTAATATATAAAAATAAGATAGGAATCGTAGATATTTATATAGAAAAAAATCAATTTTTGATTGATGAACTAGATGAAACTACTGTAGAAGAGAGAGTTATTGATGTTTTATATGACAGAATAGAAAGCAAATATGGTAAAACAAATGAAGAAAATTATGAAAAAAAAGAAGGAAGAAAGAGGTGATGAAATATGTATCAAGAATTAGATATCAATCCTAAAGTGATTGCTTTAGTAAAGGAAAAGGAAAAAGAATTAGGGAGCATATTTCAGAAAATTGATGATGAGGAAGCAAGAAATACATTGAAAGTTTTAAGTGCTTTTCATAAATATCAAATTAATGAAGTTCATTTTCATTCGACAACTGGTTATGGATATAGTGATATTGGTAGAGATACTATTGAAAAAGTGTTTGCCGATATATTAGGCAGCGAAGATGCTCTTGTTCGTAGTCAGTTTATTTCAGGTACTCATGCTTTAACCGTTGCTTTATTTTCTTATCTTAGGCCAAATGATATTATGCTAAGTATTACAGGAACTCCTTATGATACATTACATGAGGTAATTGGGATTCAAGAGAATAATAGTAGTTTAGCTTCTTTTGGTATTCAATATGAGCAAATTGATTTAGTAGACGATGATTTTGATTATGCGAATATTCAGAAATATTTGACCGAACATAAAGTAAAATTAATTGAGATTCAAAGATCCAAAGGATATTCTACTAGAAAGAGCCTTACGATTGACAAGATCAAAAAAGTAGTAGAAGAAATTCGCAAAGTAGACACAGAAGTGATTATTATGGTAGATAACTGTTATTGCGAGTTTGTAGAAAGTACTACGCCAATAGAAGTTGGTTGTGATGTGATGGTTGGTTCTTTAATTAAAAATCTTGGAGGTGGAATTGCTCCAAATGGCGCTTATATCGCTGGTCGTCATGATTTGATTGAACTAGCTGGTGAAAGACTTACTTGTCCAGGTGAGGGAAGGGAAGTAGGACCAACTTTAGGAATTAATAAACAAATTCTACAAGGTTTATTTTTTGCTCCTAGTGTGGTGGCTTCAAGTTTGAAAACAGCTGTTTTAACTAGTAAGGCATTAGCAGATTTAGGGTATGAAGTAGATCCCAAATATAATGAGTGTAGAGCAGATATAGTTCAAAATATTATTTTTCATAATAAAAATGATTTAATTAAGTACTGTCAAGGAATTCAGATGGCTTCTCCTATTGATTCGAACGCAATTCCATATCCTTGGGATATGCCAGGATATAGCGATCCAGTAATTATGGCAGCAGGGTGTTTTACGATGGGGTCTTCGATTGAACTTTCTTGTGATGGTCCTTTAAGAGAGCCTTATGTAGCTTATCAACAAGGTGGATTAACTTATTCTTATGGGAAATTAGGAGTTATGAAAGCTATCACGGAAGTACTAAAGGGAAAGAGTGAAAATGACTTATAACAATATATCTTTAGAGAGATTGGTAAGAGATTTAGAGCCTAGAAAAAATATGTTTAAAGATCGAGGAAATGGAATCTATTTGTCTGATCAGCAAGTAGAAATCTTAAAAAAGTATCATTTCTTCTATGATCAATATTCTGATCTTAAAAGCTTCATTTTTGATATTCAAAATTACTTAAATGAGAATTATCAAATGGATCTTGAAGACTTGGAAAGTGTGATTTGCAGTTTATCAGAATTTGATTATTATCAAAATATTGGCAAATAAAAAGAAAGTGTGTGTGTGATCACTTTCTTTTTTTATATTGCTCTAGTTCTTCTTTCCATATCATTATCCCTTGTTTCTAAAGGAATAGAAGTAATTTCCATACTCTTTAATTGCCAATCTGTGATTTCTTTGATTTTTTGGTCTAATAGTTCATTGGATCCTACAATTTTTGCTATTGTAATATTAGTAGTATTTCGTAGATCAATAGTTGTTGAGCGCAAAGGAGGATTTACTAATGTTTGAACAATCGGTTTTGTTGCATCTGTTCCTGTAAATCTTTCTACTACAGTAGCATATTCTCCAGTAGATAGTAAAACACGAACACCAACAGAGTATAAAGGAATATTACTTAAAAATAAGTTACCTAATTGGTTATGAATAACACCGTTTTTAACTAGCATTTCTAAAGTGGTGCTTACATTTTCTAAACTAGCATCTGTTTCTAGAGTTCTTTTTAATAAAGAATCATATAAATTGCATAAAAAGATAATTTTTGCTGCCATCGCAGAAGAAGTTGTTTTACGGTTTACAATATTCAAACAATTAAGACCTTTTCCATTTTCAGATTCACCACTTAATAAGATGGTGTTTAAAGTAGGACTATCTAGGAAATTTTTTAAAGCAGCATAGGCATAAACATTTTTGTATTTTTCATTATAGGGTTGCTGCAATAGATCCGAAGGAATATTAGGATATGTTTTTATAAAACTTTCTCCCAATTGATATAAAGATAATTTTCTCATTTCTTTTTTGTCTTCGAAGCAGGTACCATAATCATGTAGTAAAGCTGCTGTTCCGATGGATTGCAGACTAATCCTTTGATCGGTTGTAGAAAGTTGTTTATTATAAATATCAGCTAATACTACCGAAAATTGTGCAACTCGCAATGCATGTTCAAGTACATTCGTCATGCTAAGTGGATTTTTATATTGCCCTAGACTATATGAAAATTCAGATTGTGTTTGTATACGTTGTGCAAGATCGTCTAAGCATTCATCTACTACTTTTAAGGCATTTTTTAAATTGCCTTCGGAAGGATTATAAGCTTCCTTTAATGCTACGATTGTTTTTATTTGTAATTCTGGACTGATAAAGCTTGGAATATCGCAATTTTGCTTTTGAATGTTTTCCATTAACTCTTTTTGCTTATCTGTTAATGTCTTTGATTGAAATTTGACATGTACAACGATATCTTTAATAGGTTTATTCAATTTTATATAGTGTTTTTTTAGTAGATCAATCGTAGTTGTGTCTAGAAGTTTATCAGCTGGACATAAAGTTTGTCCGAAATAGTTACGAATTGGTTCAGCTAAAAGCCAACCTTCATCACCACGTATTCCATTTAAAGAAATTGGTATACCCATAATATTATCACCTTTCATATTATAAATCTATTGGGATTATAACATAAGGAAACAGCAAAAGTCAATTTTTTGACATCCAAATTAGAATGCAGTATAATATCGATTGTAAAAGGAGAAATGATATGAAAAGTAAAACGATGAAAAATCTAGTGATTGTAGCAGTAACTTTATTAGGATCTACTTATCTATTGAAAAAATATAATAATTATAGGAAAAGAAAAGTAGAAGTACAAAGGTATCAGCCAGGTGATGAAACTGAAGAAAACTGCTCTAGAACTTATATTCCACTTTATCCAATAAAGTCAGATATGCTTTCTCAAAATGGTAGCCAACCAGATTATCAAAAAGCAACAGAGGTAGAAATTTCGGATTTGTATCTATCACAACCTACTTATAATCCACAAGGTTATCAAGAAATATCAAGTTCTCAAATAATTCAAAAAAAGAAAGCTATATAATCGCTTTTTTATTTTTCTTTAGCTATTTATTACAAGAGAAAAAGAGGTAATCCTATGATAGTAAAAACGATTGTTTTTGGACTTGGAATTTTATGTGTCATTAGTCTGCTAAATTCTGATTTTGTAATGAACTATAGTTTTGTATGGCCAGGGGCATTAATTTTAATATGTCTGTATACAATGCTGAATAATAAAAGGATTCTTCTCGTACCAATGATTGGATTATGGGTAGGTATCTTAATTTTTGGGGTTTATTGTGGCTTTTGGGATATTTCGATATATAAATTAATGCTTCCAGGTATTTTCCTAATCCTTGGTATTTGGATTTTCCTAAGAATATGGCAAACTAAAAAAATAAAGAAAGAGCTACTACTTAGTAAGAATAGTAAATAGCTCTTTTTTTTGAGTTTGATCAAATAGAATATGATACAATAATTCAATCAATGGAGAAGAAAGTCTCCTTTTTTGAATGAGTGAATATATAGAAATCAAAGTATAGTAACCTTCTACTGTATTAGTTTGAAGGTAATCGTTTATTTTCGCATATTCATTTTCAGCTGTTGTAGCTAGTAATATACCTAAAGAATAATTTCTACTTTTGGTACTATTACAAGTTAATAATAAATCACCAAGTCCAGCAAAACTGGTGATGGTTTCATAAGAACCTCCTAAGTTAGTAATGAGATTGCCAGTTTCTTGTAATGCTTTTGTTAGAAATAAAGCTTTGGTAGTTTCTGTAGCATTCATTCCATCTAACATACCAGAAATAATTGCCATAATATTTTTGATAGCGCCACATATTTCTACACCAATCATGTCATTCCTTTTTTCGATTGTTAAAGTTTGATTTTGTAATGCATTTTTCACTACTTCATAAGTAGTATCAAGATTTGCTGCTAAACTTAGACCACTAGGACTATGACTAGCTAAATCAATGGCAAAAGTAGGGCCAGATAATAGAGCTACTTGTTTAGTAGAAATCGTATCCATTAATATTTCATGGCAAAAGGCTTCGGTTTGATTTTCGATCCCTTTGGTAGCAATACAAAAATGCAGGTTTTCATGAACATAATTTTTAAGTTCCAAACAAGTACTTCTAAAAAAGGCAATGGGAACTGCTAGTATTGCTAGTTCGCAATCTTTTATGCAGCTCAGATCTGTTGTAATAGTAATTCCTTCAGGAATCAAAATGTTTGGTAGAGCTTTTTTATTTTGACGGGTTGTGATAATTTCTTCTTTTTCTGTTTCTATTTTAGTCCAAACTATTACTTGATGATGGTTTCTATGGCAGGTAAGTGCTAAGGCTAATCCATAAGCCCCAGCGCCTAAAATACATATTTTCATAGTGAATCTCCTTATCTTGATAAAAATATTATACTCTAAAAAAGTGAATCATACAACCTTGGAAGATAATGGAATTTAATACTTTATCCAAACTATGAATTTTCTTCAGAAGAGATTTATGCTACAATTAGATAAAGACAAATATGAATACTGGTAGTA
Organism: uncultured Bacilli bacterium; assembly: GCA_944350415.1. Classification (GTDB taxonomy): domain Bacteria; phylum Bacillota_I; class Bacilli_A; order RF39; family UBA660; genus Alloscybalousia. The sequence continues at coordinate 23,953 of CALVOY010000048.1, forward strand.
GCCAATTAAGTAAATCAAAATTCATTTTGAAGGACAAAGCTTTAGAAATGTTTTTTTCTTATTGGAAAAGTATCTTTTTGTGGAATTATAAGATTTAGGATGTGATAGTGTGAAAACCATTATGATTGATTTAGATGATACTATTGTATCAGGAGGATATTTAGATATTATTAATGAGTATTTACATCAAAAATATACTTCTGATGATATTGATGGTTATTATTTTGAAGATTTATTACCAGATGGTATTACAGAAGATTATGTAAAATATTTTTATAGTCATGATGTATATCGATATGTAAAGATATTAGAACAGGCTAAGGAAGTTATACAAAAGTTAAATGAAAAATATGATGTATGTATTTGTTCCGCTTATATTTTCCCTCAAGGAATTGCGGATTCCTATATCCATTTATCTAATAAATATAAATATCTGGTAAGGGAATTTTCGTTTTTAGATCCAAAAAATTTTATTTTTACATCACGAAAAGATTTGGTAGTGTGTGATATTAAAATTGATGATCGATTGGATAATTTAAAAGGAGAAGGGGAAAAACTTTTATATACAGCTTATCATAATAAAAATATCTCAGATGAAGAATTAGCATCATTAGGAATTAAAAGAGTAAATAACTGGAAAGAAATAGAGGCTTATTTATTGGGGGATTAAGATGAAATATTGGTGGTTAGAAAAGTATCGAGATTTTAAGATTATTCAAATCAAAGAACTACAAGATGATATAAATTATTTTTTAACCGTGCCAAAAAATTATAAAAAACAATATGAGGCTTTAAAAGATAAAGATGTTAACTTGTTAGAAGAAGAAGATCTTTTGATTATTTTGAAGAAGATTGTTGACACTAAAAATATTAAAGATAATAGTTTGAATATCATTATTGAAAAATTATTGCAACTTCCTGATAATAGTTTTCCGGCAAGTGATTATACTTTGCAAGAAATGTTAATGGAAATAAAGGGATTAAAAAGTAATTTACCAGTTCAAAGTAAAATAGAAAATAATAATCTGGCGATTTGTTATCATTGTTTGAATATTTTTTATGTAGATAAAATTAAGAATGTTAATAAAAAGAATTTGTGTTTATGTCCATATTGTTTGAGAACAACTTTATATTTTGATAATGATTATATTCCTATGAATTATACTTTTATCAAATTAGCTAGCCTTTATTATGGAATTTCTAGTTTGGGCTGCTCTTTCAAGGAAATGCAAAAGATTATCAAAAAAAGTGTTACGGTGATTACTAGTAAGGAAAAGAAAGATTTCATTGAATTCAATAAGATTTTTGATGGTAGAAAAATAAGTCCTCTCGATGAAAAGAAAATTTATCGAAAACTATATCAAGAGTTCATGAAAAAAGAAAAAGAAGTTGCTTATTTCGCTAGGATATATATATCATCTTTATTTAAAAATAATTCTACATTGCTGTTAGAAATTTTATTAGTAGGAATGTTAGAAGTATTATCTAATGCTATTTATTTAAAAGAAATTCAGGTTGTTTTTGAAAAAGAAGAAGATAAAAGAATCTTTGCTTCTCTTTTAAAGGGAATTCAAAAAAATTATTAGGGTAAAAAAAGAAGGGTTACTGATTTGAGAAAGAGATTGTTTCTGATCTTATTTTAAAATCGTTATCATCTTTTTTTCTTATATTATGAGCTTATATTGTAATCAGGATTTTGGTATATTTGTCAACCAATTTTGGGATAAAAAGATTGCTCTTGACTTATCGTTATGGATAAGCTATATTAAGAATGTAGAAAATAGTCGTTAAGAAATAAAATTAGAAAGTTTAGCAGGAGCATTTGAAAATAAAACAACAGGGATAAAACTTCCTCACTTAGTTGGTACAATTACTAACCTAGATACCAATGAAATCAAAAGAAGTTTAGCTTCCATTGAATCTGAGCTCAAAAGGAGACAAGCTTTATTTAATGAAGCAAGAGAACTTTCTGGGGAAAGTACAGTAGATATTTATAAGTATCAAAAAATGTATCGTGAAGGACTGTTAAAAGTACCGGTGTCTCATCTTTTCATTATTAGTGATGAGTTTGCGGAGTTGAAAACGCAACAGCCTGAATTTATGGAACAACTAATTTCAACAGCTCGTATCGGCCGTAGTTTAGGAGTTCATTTGATCTTAGCTACTCAAAAACCTAGTGGTGTAGTGGATCCACAAATTTGGAGTAATACTCGTTTTAGAG
>CALVOY010000049.1 GCA_944350415.1 uncultured Bacilli bacterium
ATTGATGATCATAATTTAGAGTCTATTGGTTATTATGATGGCTATGCTTATTTTTTAAATGATTTTATACAAAATGGGATAGGTAATAATACGGATGATAGTACAATGAAGCTAGAAGAAATTTCAAGGGTTTGTTTTCATCAAAGAGAAAATAATTTAGTGCAAGAAAAAGGACAATCAAAATAGAGATGAAAGAACTCTTTCAAAAAAGAAATGATTTAATATTAGATTATATTTCTCAAATTTTAGTGTATGGTTCTAACACAAAGGGTACTATTTCTATTGATAAAAATCATTTTGAGGATGGGAATTATTTGATTTTAACAGTGAATGTTTTAAAAAATAGTTATTTCAGATGGCATGATTTGGGTATTTTAGCCAAAGACAGTATTTTCTTTTATTCTTTGGTTTTGGATTCTATTTTAGAAAAATTTAAAAAATTTGATATTTACTTTATGGATTCTCATACTCTTGCTGTTGTGAGTTCTGTAAATCATAATCAGATAGACATTCATTTTACGCTTACCAATCAAAAAGAGAAAAATTGGTTCCAAAAGCAAGAGAGCATGTTTTATAATAAAGACAAATAGGAGGAATTTTATGGGATGGTTGTTAGATAGAAAAGATCCAAAAACAGAATTGGAAGGATTGGATAGAGCTCAAAAAATATTGGATGAAAGATATAAATTAGGGCAAGTAATGGATAGTGTTTATCAAAAACAATGCTTGGAATTTCAAAAACGCAGAGAAAAATATGAAAAAAAGTTAAAAAAGCATGGGAAGTTACACGATTGAATTTCTACTTTTCATAGAATTTATCATATCAGTAAAATCATTAATCACAATTAAAATCTCTTACATATAATGATGTAGGAGGTTTTTTTATGTTTGGTGATTCTTTTTTTAAAAAAGTGGAGGATAAATCAGGTGTTAACAAGGAAACAATCTTATCTTTGACAAATAAGTTACAAAAATCCAATATGAAGGATGAACAAGTATTAAGAGAATTGGTTCAGGAAATTGGAGAAGTAGCCGGTAAAGAAGTTAGTAAAGAGAAAGAAGATAAGATTGTCAATGCGATTTTAAAAGATAATGTACCTAAAAATATTGATAAAATGATATAGTTTTATGAAAGTACCATTGAGATATCAAATGACCACTTATGACTGTGGACCTACGACTTTATTAAATGCATTTAGTTATCTTTATGAAATGGAAGAAATTCCTGCTATTATTATGGAGGCAGTTTGGCGTTATACTTTAGATTGCTTTAATAGTAAAGGCGATTGGGGTGAAGGAGGCACTAGTAGAAGTGCTATGAGACTGTTTGCTACATGGTTAAAAGAATATGCTAAAAGTCAAGCAAATTCTATAAAAGTAGAATATTTAGAAAAAGAGGAGATTACTTATCATAAATTTGTTCAATTTTTGCAAAAAAAAGGAGTTGTGGTGGTTAGATGCTATCAATCCAATGAACATTATGTGTTAATTACTAAGTTTTTAGATCCTTATTTTTATCTGTTTGATCCCTATTATGTAGATAAAGCAAATATAGGCAAAGATGCATCTATTGTATTTGACTGGGATCACCCTTTCGAATACAATCGAATGATTCATCAAAGTAGATTATTTTCTGAAACAAAAGACGATTTTTCATTAGGTCCTATTATTCATAGAGAAAGTATTTTAATTATGAATTGATTTTTTTTGCAAAATGTGGTATTGTATGTTTAATTCAAAGGAGTGGTACTATGTTTACAAAATGTAATATTTATAATTATATGGGATTGTACTTAAATGAAAAAGAGTTAGAGGAATTAAAAATACAATGCTCTAATGGAATTGCAATTATTGAAATGCTAAAGGATTACCAGGATGTTTATATTTTTATGGATGATGAACCTAAAGAAATACCAATAAAAAATTTATATAGTCTTTTGAGTAGTTCAGAAGGAAAATATAGAGATTATTGTTATCGAATTAATAACGGTTGTTTTATTTTAATTCCTACTATTGAAGTGTTTTATGGTATTTTACACGAAGGCAATAATTTGATTTCTTGCTACAAAGATAAGGATGAAAGGGATAAAATATTGTTTGAAATTCAACAATATGGAATCAATGATGCTCTTATTCAAGATATGAATGAAAGCAGAAATATTATAAATGAATTTGTTCATCAACAACAATTAACGAGAATTCGAGATACACTTAGTATGAAGATTTAGTAATCCATTTGGGATTACTTTTCTTTTGTGTGTTGTCATAACTTTCTTATCTTTACATATATTTAAATGAAAAATAGAAAGTGAGTGTTAGAGTATATGGATAAGAAAGAGATTATCAAGAATATTGCTTTACGAACAGGCGGAGATATTTATTTAGGGGTAGTAGGAGCTGTTCGTACAGGAAAAAGTACTTTTATTAAAAAAGTAGTAGAAAATTTAATTGTTCCTAATATCGAAGATGAATATGAGAGAAAAAGAGCACTGGATGAAGTTCCACAGAGTGCGGCAGGAAAAACTATTATGACAACAGAACCTAAGTTTGTTCCTAATACAGCAGCTAAGGTTCAAATTGATGATTTTAGTTGCAATATTCGTTTAATTGATTGCGTTGGTTATTTAATTCATAATGCGAAAGGTGCAGAAGATGAAAATGGACCAAGACTTGTCAAGACACCTTGGTATGATGATCCTATTGCTTTTAGTGAAGCCGCTGAAATTGGTACAGAAAAAGTAATTAAGGATCATTCTACCATTGGAATCGTGGTTACTACAGATGGATCTATTGGTGAGTTTGAGCGTAGTGATTATTTAGAAGCAGAAACTAGGGTCATTCGTGAATTAAAAGAGTTAGGAAAACCTTTTATAGTTATTGTAAATTCTACCCATCCAATGCTTCCAGAGACTGAGAAAATATGCGAAAAATTAAAAGAAGAATATGATGTACCAGTACTTCCTATGAATATTGAAAATATGAATCAAACAGATATGTATGATATTTTAAGAGAAGCATTATATGAATTTCCAATTTTAGAAGTAAAAGTAAATATGCCAGAATGGATCGCAATATTAAATCCTAAAAATGAAATTAAAAAAAGCTATATCGATGCTATTCGTGAAAGTGTAGTAGAAGTAGATAAATTAAGAGATGTAGAAAAAATCAATGAACATTTTATGAATGTAGAAAATATTGCCAAATCTTATTTATCGGATATTGATCCATCTACTGGCGAAGTTATTATTAATCTAGAAGCTCCTAGTAAACTTTATAATAAAGCGTTAACAGATATTATTCATATCGATGTTACGAATAAAGCCCAGTTATTATCGCTATTTCAAGATTATAATGAAGCCAAACGTGAATATGATCAAATTAAATATGCTTTAAAAATGGTAAAACAAACTGGTTATGGTGTAGCCTCTCCTACATTAGAAGATATGAAGTTAGATACTCCTGAGATTACAAAACAAGGGCCAAGATATGGGGTAAAACTTCGAGCTACTGCACCATCTATTCATATGATACGAGTAGATGTAAATTCCACATTTGAACCTATTATTGGAAGTGAAACGCAGAGTAAAGAATTAATTGATTATTTAATGAAAGACAAAGAGAAAGATCCTAGTAGTATTTGGAAAAGTGAAATTTTTGGTAGAAGTTTAGATGTCATTGTTCAAGAAGGAATTCAATCTAAAATTAGCATGATGCCAGATAATATTCGCTTTAAACTTCAAAATACTTTAACTAAGATTGTCAATAAAGGTTCTAATAATATGATTGCATTTGTGTTATAAGAAGAGAAATCTTCTTTTTCTTTGGAAAAAAATATGATATATTAATGCTAATAGTTTAAAAGATTATTAGATAAGAAGTAAAGAATACTTTTTATTTATTGTATTCATTCATTTGATTTGGATTCTAATATTTAAGGGGGAGATTCATATATGGATTTATCAAAAAGTAAGTATGTTATAGTGGAATTGATTCCTACTTCTATTTCTAAGGACAAGGGAGAGCTTGTCCAATTATCTGCTTTAAAATTAGATGGCATTCAACTATTAGATCGTTTTGACTATCGTTTGAATGAAGAAAAAATTCCTATTCATGATTTTATTGAAATGTGTAGTTATGATAAAGAATCATTTACTTATCTAGAAAGTACAAATAAGATTTTAGATAAATTTCAGGAATGGATTGGTGATTTTCCATTGCTTATTATTGATAATGTTTATACGAGAAATTATTTACAAGATATTATCAATCAAAAGGAATCTATTTTTGAGTACTTAGATATTGAAAATGATGATCATGCTATTGAAACTATGATTTCTAAATATCATTTAGAGCCTAGTAATTATATTGTAGATCTGTTATACGAGGCTTTAATTCAAGAGATCGGTTAATTTTTCAAAATTTACTGTCATTTTCATAAAATTTCTGTCAAATTGGTTGATTTTATTAGTATTTCATGCTATTCTTTAAATGTAAGCATAGTATGTGCTTAAAATAAGATATGGAGGTTTATTTACATGAAAAAAGCAGAATTAGTAGAAGCAGTAGCAGAAAAAGCAGGATTAACTAAAGCAGATGCAACTCGTGCAATCGATGCTACATTTGAAACTATTAAAGGAGTATTAGTTAACGGAGATAAAATCACAGTTTCTGGATTTGGTACTTTCTCTGTAGGAGAAAGAGCAGCTCGTGATGGACGTAATCCACAAACAGGAGAAACAGTTCATATCAAAGCAAGCAAATCAGCTAAATTCAAAGCTGCTTCTGCATTAAAAGAAGCTCTTAACTAATATAAATGAAGTAGTATTAAAAAGGATGAATATATTCATTCTTTTATTTTGGGCAGGTGATTATGATCATGAAAATATTATTTTTATGTTTTTTTATTTTGTTTTTTTCTTTAGGATGTACTACTCCTTCTATAGAAAAAGATAAAGAGGTTATTCCTATTACAGCAGAATCTGTTTTTTCGATGATAGATCAAGAAGATGTTTATATTATTGATGTCAGAGAAGATTATGAATATGCTAGTGGACATATTGAAAATGCCTATAATATTCCTTTATCACATATTCATGAAATCCAGAAACTTTTTATAGAATTGGATAGTACAATTATTGTTTACTGTAGAACTGGTGTTCGCAGTCAAAAAGCAGCCGAAATTTTATTAGATTTGGGTTATCAAAATGTTTTCGATATGGGTGGTATTGATATGTGGAATTATGAATTGGTAACGGATGGAATCGTTGGTAATTCAGCCAAAAAATGATATAATGAAACTAGGTGATAATATGCTTAAGATAGCTCTAAAATTAATTAAAACCATTGAAGATCATGGATATGTTGCCTATATTGTTGGTGGATTTGTACGTGATCAGTTACTAGGAGTAGTTTCTAATGATGTAGATATTTGTACCAATGCTAGACCTAGTGATATTCGTAATATTTTTCCGAATTCCTGTTTGCCAGATGAAGCGTATGGTTCTATTACAGTTATGATTCGCAATATTCGATTTGAAATTACTACTTTTCGTAGGGAGATTCGCTATTTAAACAATCGTAAACCAGTGGAATTTGAATATATTGATGATTTACTAGAAGATTTAAAAAGAAGAGATTTTCGCATTAATACGATTTGTATGGATAAACATGGAAAAATTATTGATTTGTTACATGGTAGAGAGGATTTACAAAAAAGAGAGATTCATACCGTAGGCAATAGTATTTATCAATTTTCACAAGATGCACTTCGTATTTTAAGAGCTATTCGATTTGCAACTAATTTAAGCTTTTCTCTTAGTAGTGATATTAAACAAGCAATTTTAGAAACTAAACATTATGTTCGTAATTTATCTTATGATCGTAAGAAAGAAGAACTGAATAAAATTTTTGCTAGTATCCATGTGCGATATGGAATCAAATTATTATTAGAATTAGGTCTTGATAAAGAATTACAGTTGTCACATTTAAAAGAAATTACCAACTTTGATGATTTGATTGGGATCTGGACTCAATTGTATGTAGAAGATATTTATCCTTTTAGTAAAAATGAAAAAGAGTTGATGCAACAAATTAGAGAAGTTTTGGCTATGGATATTTTAGATCCTGTTACTCTATATCGCTATGGTTTGTATGTGAATAGCGTAGCAGCTAGCATTCAAGGAATTTCTAAGAAATTGGTAATTCAAAAATATAATGAATTACCTATTAAGGGTCGTAGTGATATTGTGGTGAATGGTAAAGATATTATGGACTTATTAAAAACTAAGCCAGGTAAATATTTGAAAGATATACTGTTGGATATTGAAGAAAAAATTGTTAGGAAGGAATTAGAGAACGATAGTAGCGTATTAAAAAAATATATTGTTTTCCAATATGGTGACTTGAAAAATTCATAAAATAAATTTCTATTATATTCATATTATTCATTTTAAATTGGATTTTTTATGAAATCATTCAGGAAAAGTGTATTTTTATATTATTTTTGATATAATAGTAAATATTCAAAAGGAGGATACTATGAAAAGCAGCAAGTTAGTTAGTATGTTAAAAAAAGGAAATTTTGTAGTACCTATATATTTATTTCAATTAAGAGATAAATTTAATATCTCTTTTGAGGAATTTATATTTTTAATCTATCTAACCAATTTAGGTGATCAGATTATTTTTGATCCTAATCGTTTGGCTACTACCTTAAATCTTACTTTAGAAGAAGTCTTATCTTATATTGATGTTTTAACAGAAAAAAAATATATTAGTCTTGAGGTTATTAAGAATGATAAAAATATAATGGAAGAATATATTGTGCTAGATTTATTTTATGAAAAGCTTACCAATATAATGATTGATGATATCAATCAAGCGAAGATAGAAGAAGAGAAGAATAGTAATGTTTTTGAGGTTATTGAAAAGGAATTTGCTAGACCATTAACTCCTATTGAATATGAGATTATCCGTGCTTGGATTGAAGATGGAACGAGTGAAGATTTAATTCTGGAAGCTTTAAAAGAAGCAGTTTATAGTGGTGTCTGCAACTTAAGATATGTTGATAAAATTATTTATGAATGGGGAAAAAAAGGCATTAAAACTCCTCAAGATGTGGCAAATAATCGTTTGAATTTTAGAGAAAAACAAGAAAAAAAAGAGAAGTTGGAGTTGTTTGATTATGATTGGTTTGAAGATGGAGAAGATGAAACAGATTGAAAATTATTTAGACTATTTATATCCTGATCCTAAATGCGAACTTGACTATACTAAGGACTATGAGTTATTGATTGCGGTAATGCTTAGTGCGCAAGCTACTGATAAAAGCGTCAATCAAGTAACAGCTGTTTTATTTGCGCAATATCCCACTTTAGAAGCACTGAAAGATGCAAAATTAGAAGATATTATTGATATTATTCGTCCTATTGGAACTTATAATAGAAAGGCCATTTATTTATTGGATATTGCTAATACTTTATGGAACCAGTATGATGGCTGTGTTCCAAATGATCGCAAGGCCTTAGAATCTATGCCAGGAGTTGGAAGAAAAGTTGCTAATGTGGTTTTAAGTGAATGGTTTCATGAACCTAATATTGCGGTAGATACTCATGTAGATAGAGTTAGTAAAAGATTAGGACTTGCTAAAGAACAGGATTCAGTTTTAGAAGTTGAGAAAAAACTGCAAAAATTATATAAAAAAGAAGATTGGAGCAAAAGGCATTTACAGATGGTTCTATTTGGAAGATATTATTGTAAGAGTCAAAAACCACTTTGTGAAAATTGTTTGCTAAGAAATATATGTACTAAAAAAGATTAGTAATTTTTTTAGAAAGTATAAAAAAATTGTGCAAATGACAAATTTTATCTTATAACAAAGTTTTTCTTTTCTATTCATTATACCAAATCATTTTACGCTACCCAAATGAATATAAATTGAATTGACAAATTGAATATCCCCAGATGAATATAAATTTGACGGTTTGCTTATTTTATGTTAGTATAGCAAGCAGTTAAAAGATGTTTTGATTGGTAGGTGATTTGTGATGAAAAATATTTTAATTAGTAATTTACATAATAAGGATGTAGAACATTTTACTTCTGATTTTGGATTATATCTAAGAAGAATATGCGATAAACCATTTAAGAAGTTGTGTAATGTTTTTACTAATGCTCATATTATTAAACCAAATAAATTCTGTGACTTAAGTGATGATGAATATTTTAGCCAATTGAGTATTGATTATATTCCATTAGAACAATATGATTTGAAAAATGGAAAAAATAATATAGTGGTTGAAAGATATCCTAATTTAGAAGAAGATGAACCCTATATTTTTGTGTGCAATCATACATGTCCAGCAGATATAGAAACTGTTTTAAATATCTTGGACAGAAATGCATATTTAGTTTTAGGGTCTATTGAATCGCTCCAATATAATCCCGAAATGTATTTATCTTGGATGAATGGTATGATTCCATTTGATATAATGGATAAAGAACAAAGAAAAAAAGTTTTTGAAAAAATGTTAAGGGTATTAAAATCTAATAGTATTTTAATTTTTCCAGAAGGTTCTCACAATTATAGTCCAAATAAATTAGTAAATAATTTATTTGATGGTCCTGTTAATTTAGCACTAAAAACTAATAGAAAAATTGTTATTATTACTTTAGTTAAGGATGATCAAAATAATGTATCTTATATTGATGTTGGAAATCCGATAGATGTAAAAAATATTGCAGTTGATATGAATATTGATTTTGATATTGAAGAAGAAATAGAAAAATATTATGTTAAAAGTTTATCAGTTTTAATACGAGATCAAATGGCAACTGCAGTTTATCATATAATTGCTAGACATTTTAAGCCATTAATCCGAAATGATTATAATTCTATTGAAAATGATTTAAGAAATCAAAAAATTCAAGATGCATTTAAAAAATTAAAATGGGATCGTGATGTATTTGATGCTGAATATCTTGTAAAAAAAACTAAAGAGGAACAAGAATACGAGGAAGTTGTGAGAGTATTAAGTGGTTTGATAGTCAATCCGGATGCATTATTAGGTTTATCTAATAGAAGTTGGGTTTTAAGTAAATTAGATATAGATAATAAAGATGTGTCTAAACAAATGAGAAATTATTGGTTATTAACAAAAGAAACTGATGTAAAGCAAAAGATATTAAAGAGGAAGAAATAGAAGATTTTTTCCTTTTTCTATGGTAGAATACTTTTAAGGTGATAATATATGGTAGAATATGAAATTCCATTTGTATGCTTAATCTTTACAACCTTAATTTCTATAGTTTTTTTCACAAAAGAAAGAGTAGAATTAGAAGAAAATTTTTATTTTAGAAATGTTTTAATATTTACTTTGCTAGTAAATATCACCAATTTTATTTCTCACTACTTTGCTAGTATTTATTTAGTAAATGGTGTTGATAGTTGGTATACACCGGTATTTGCTGTTATAAATAAACTTGGTTCATTATTTATAGTTATAATTACTTTTAATGTTATGTGTTATATTTTTTATATAAGCTTTGAAAAATATAGAAAAAAATATCGATTATATAAAACAATTAATAATATAATTTTTGTTATTGTTGGTATTTTGATATTTTTATTAGAATTTAAAGTATATAAAATTGGAGCAATAACAAGTGGTGAAGGATCAGCTGTTATTTTAACTTTTAGTATTACATTTTTAAATTTGATAATTTCTTTTATAGTATCACTATTAAATATTAAAAAATATGATAAAAGGTATAATTCTATATATATTATAATCCCTTTAATATTTTTGCTTGGGATTTTTGTTATGTTTCATCCTGAGTTTAACATATATGATTTAATTTTATGCTTGTTATGTTATTTAATGTATTTCACGATAGAAAATCCGGATATAAAAATGATAGCAAGTTTAAATATTGCTAAGGAACAAGCAGAAAAAGCTAATCAAGCTAAGAGTGATTTCTTATCTAGTATGTCTCACGAGATTAGAACTCCACTGAATGCCATTGTTGGTCTATCAG
>CALVOY010000050.1 GCA_944350415.1 uncultured Bacilli bacterium
AATCTAATATATCTGGTAATGCAGAAATGGAAGTATATACTAGCTATACACCAAACTTTAAATGTGAAACAGATGGAAATGGTTATGGAATGATAAATTCAGGAGTTGGCTTAATTACTTATGATGAAGTGGTATTTGCTGGCGGCTATCCTTTGGCTTTAAATGATAGCTACTATTTAGACAATAATAGTGGACTACATTGGTGGACAATGAGCCCTGCTGGCCAAACATCACTTGCTTCTGCAGCATGGGGTTATCATACTACAATGGGGTTTTGTAATTTTGGAACCAATTATCCATCTACTATAGTTAGAGCCGTGATCAATTTAAAATCAGATGTTACAGTAATGGGTTCAGGAACTATCGATGATCCTTATGTAATTCAATAAATCAAAAATATAGACTATAGTGTGTAAATAAGTAGAAATTACACACTTTTTGATTTATTTAGAAAAAAACTTTGTTTATGAAAAATAAATATAGTGAAATAAAATTTCTATTTCAGAAATTTACGGATGAAACTATTATGTGATATGATATAACTAAGAAAGGGTGAAAATAATGTTAGAAGGAAAAGTAGCAGTTGTAACAGGGGGAACGAGAGGAATTGGTTTGGAAATCGTGAAAACTTTTTTAGAAAATAGAGCGAGTGTTGCTTTATTTGGTTCTAAGAAAGAATCCGTAGAAAAAGCTTTGGCAGAATTGAAAAAAGAAAATCCCAATTATCCAGTAATCGGTTTTTATCCAGCATTGTATGAAGAAAACGAAATAAAAGATGCTTTGGAAAAGATTAAAAATCATTTTGGTAAAATTGATATCTTGGTGAATAATGCTGGTGTTTCATCTAAGACGAAATTAGAAGATTATACATTAGAGGAATACGATAAAATTACGAATGTAAATATCAAAGCAATTTTTGTTTGCTGTAAAGAAGCATTGCCTTACTTAAAAGAAACCAAAGGTGCCATTATTAATACTAGTTCGATGGTTAGTATTTATGGCCAACCTAGTGGTGTTATGTATCCAGCTAGTAAGTTTGCAGTTAATGGAATTACTAAATCCCTATCAAGAGAGTTAGCGCCGTTTGGTATTAGAGTTAATGCAGTAGCTCCTGGTATTATTGAAACCGATATGGTAAAAGCCTTACCAAAAGAAATGATAGAACCATTAATCCAAACGATTCCACTTGGTAGAATTGGAACACCTAGAGATATTAGTAATGGCTTCTTATTTTTAGCTAGTGACTATGCAAGTTATATAACAGGAGAGATTTTACAGATTGATGGAGGAGCTAGAAGTTAATTTGTGATTGCTATTATATAATAGGAGAAAATATGAAGATTTTAAGTTATAATACTTTTGGAGCAAAAATGGTAATTTAGAGTTAAAAAAAGAATATGATTGATAGATAGGATGGGAATCACTATGGAGAAAATAATCGAAATTGGTTTATGCCATGTGGAAGATTTGGTTGAAAAATACAATCAAAATAGAGTTTCTAGAGATTTGATTGATTATATTATTAGTGAAAGTATTTTGATTGGTAAAAAAGATAAATTGAAATTAGTAATTTATAATAAATGTCAGGTTGAAAATTGTTGGGAAATGATTCAAAAAGGATTAGAGCAAGAATATAAAAGAAGTTTGAAATATGATCACTTTAACAACATCAAACAATGGGTTTTATTGGGTATTGGTCTTTTCTTTTTATTACTTACAATCCTATCTGAGAATTCATTTTTGATTAATGAAGTTTTTCTTATTATTGGATGGGTTTCTATTTGGGAAGTAATTGATATAGCATTATTTAAAGATACGAAAGAAAGAAGAAAAAGAGAAATTTTAAAAAAAATATTAATGAGTGAATGCGAAGTAATTACTAAGTAGTAAGCTATTCTTTTTATTATTATAGAAACAAGTGTTGAGACATTTGTTTTTTTTATAAAAAAATTGTCAGGCTATTGACAAAAAATAAGATTAGACATATTATGATATAGGCAACTTAAAAAGTAGGTGTAAAAATGGATCGATATCATTTATTATTTCAAATTAAGTCATTAGAAAAAATGATTTTCCGTACTTTTATTCATGACGATAAAGTTCACTTTGCTAAACAAAAAATGATTTCAACACCAACCCAGATGCAAATTTTAGAATATATTTTGGCTAATCCAAAAAAAGAAATTTATCAAAGAGATTTAGAAGAGATCCTGAATTTGAGAAGGGCTACAGTATCTGGAGTATTACAGACTATGGAAAAAAATCAATTGATAGAAAGAATAGTAGACTGTGAAGATGCTAGAACAAAAAAGATTGTACTAAATTCGAAAACCAAACAGTTATTTACACAAAAAAAGAAACAAATGGAACAAATTGAAAAAATAGTGTTAGGAGAAATTCCAAAAGAGGAATTAGAAATCTTTTCTACTGTTTTAAGTAAAATGAAAAAAAATATCGAAGCGTACGGAATGAATACAAGAGAAAAATCAACCAGTTGCTTAGAGGGAAAGGATGATCAGAAGTGATAAAATTATTAAAAGATTTTAGTAAAAAAGATATAATTTTTATTTTAATAAGCGCTGTTTTAATTGTTGGCCAAGTGTGGTTAGAGTTAAAAATGCCAGACTATATGAGTAGTATCACAAGACTTGTTCAGACAGAAGGAAGCTCCATGGCGGATATTATGGAACAAGGCGCTTATATGCTAGCCTGTGCTTTTGGTAGTTTGATTTCTGCTATTTGTGTTGGGTATCTAGCTAGTCATGTTAGTTCTAGTTTTTCTATGAATTTAAGAAGAAAAATTTTTGACAAAGTAGAAAAATTCGGAACAGAAGAGATTAAAAAATTTTCTACTAGTAGTTTAATTACTAGAACGACCAATGATGTTACCCAAATTGAGATGTTAATTGGTATGGGCTTACAGCTATTAATTAAAGCACCAATTATGGCAGTATGGGCAATTACCAAGATTTTGGATAAATCGATAGAATGGAGTACTTTAGTTGCTGTTTGTGTTGTTATTCTATTAATGACTATTGGAGTAATTATGATAATTGTAATGCCAAGATTTTCTAAGGTACAGAAATTAATTGACCGTGTCAATGGAGTAATTAGAGAGAATCTTTCTGGTATTCGTGTCATTCGTGCTTTTAATGCTGAAAATTATCAAACCAATCGTTTTGAACAAGTAAATCACAATTTAACTAGTATGCAATTATTTAATCAAAGATGTTTTGCAGTATTGATGCCGATTATGAATATTGTTATGAATGGATTAACATTAGGAATTTACTTTATTGGTGCCATTTTAATTGAAAAAGCGATGATGGGTGACAAACTAGTTATTTTCAGTAACATGGTAGTATTTACAAGCTATGGAATGCAAGTAATTATGTCTTTCTTAATGCTTGCCATGATCTTTATGATGTTACCAAGAGCTAGTGTATCTGCTAAGAGAATTAATGAAGTGTTAGAAGAAAAAATTGCGATTCAAGATGGAACTTTTGATGGTGAAACTGAGGAAACTGGAACTGTGGAATTTAAAAATGTATCCTTTAAGTATCCAGATGCAGATGAATATCTACTGAAAAATATTTCATTTAAAGTAAATAAAGGTGAAACGATTGCTTTTATCGGTTCTACAGGAAGTGGAAAATCTACTTTAATTAATTTGGTTCCAAGATTTTATGATGCAACCGATGGAGAAGTATTAGTGGATGGTATTAATGTAAAGGAATATAAACAAGAAGCATTGCATAATAAGATGGGTTATGTTCCTCAAAAAGCAGTTATGTTTACTGGAAGTGTAAAAGAAAATGTAGCCTATGGTGATAGTATCAAAGAACCAACAGAAGAAGAAATTATCAAAGCAGTGGAAGTTGCCCAAGGAAAAGAATTTGTAGAAAAAATGGTGCACAAGTATGATAGTCATATTGCTAGAGGTGGTACGAATGTATCTGGAGGACAGAAACAAAGATTAGCAATTGCTCGTGCGGTTGCAAGAGATCCAGAAATTTATATTTTTGATGATTCTTTTTCAGCTTTGGATTATAAAACAGATGCTACTTTAAGACGCGAACTAAAAAAATATACTAAAAATGCTACTAGTATGATTGTAGCTCAAAGAATTGGTACGATTATCAATGCTGACAAAATTATTGTCTTAGATAAAGGAGAATGCGTTGGGATGGGAACTCATCAAGAATTATTAAAAAGCTGCGATGTTTATAAAGAAATTGCGTTATCCCAATTATCAAAGGAGGAGTTAGAAAATGCCTAGACATGGTGGACCTGGAGTGAATGAAAAGTCAAAAGATTTCTTTGGCTCTATGAAACGATTATTAAAACATTTAAGTCCTTGGAAAGTAATCGTTATATCCGCTTTGATACTTGCTATGATTAGCGCTATTTTATCTTTGATTGCTCCTAATAGACTATCAGATTTTACAGATATTATTACAGAAGGATTAAAGCCTAATACGGAAAAGTTAGAAGAGATTACTACTCGTATTTCAGCTAGTTTCTCTAGTGAAAATTTGAATGAAAAAATTCCTATGATTTTAGCAGATAATGAAATCAAGGAACAAGATAAGCTTGCTTTACGAGAAGCATTAGAAGGAATCATGTGGATAGAAGATCAAACGGAAATCGGTAAAAAACTATTATCTTTACCAGATAGTATTCTAATAGAATTATTAGAAGATATTACAGTGGATGATACGGTTATTTCTAAAGAGGACCAGTTAGCTTGTATTCAACTAATGACTTCTGCTACAAGTCAATCAGAGAATGAGGTTTTGCAGTTATTAGATCAATTACCAAAATCTATTTATGAACTAGTAAAGCCAAAAATTGATATGGATTTAGTGTATCGATATGTCTTTTTCTTAGCTTCTTTATATGTAATTAGTGCTATTTTTAGTTTTATTCAGAATTTTTCTATGACCACTGTATCCAATCTTTTTGCTAAGAAATTAAGAAGTAGTATTAGTTTTAAAATTAATCGTCTTCCTTTAAAATATTTTGATACTCATGAAACAGGGGATGTGTTATCTAGAGTAACCAATGATGTAGATATCATTGCCCAAAACTTAAATCAAAGTTTAGCTAGCTTGGTTAGTAACATTACTTTGTTTATTGGTTCTGTGATTATGATGTTTATTACTAATTGGATTATGGCAATTACAGCTATTTTATCTAGTTTGATTGGTTTTTCATTAATGTTTATCATTTTAGAAAAATCACAAAAGTATTTTAATCAAAAACAAACGGAGTTGGGTAATTTAAATGGCTATATTGAAGAAATATATTCTGGACATAATGTTGTAAAGGCATATAATGGGGGAAGAGAAGCTTTAGAGAAGTTTGGAACTTTAAATGAAAAGCTATATGTTTCTAATCGAAAAAGTCAATTTCTATCTGGATTAATGCATCCTATTATGAATTTTATTGGTAATTTTGGTTATGTAGCTGTTTGTATTGTAGGAGCTCTTTTGGTAATGAATAATCATATTTCATTTGGTGTGATCGTAGCCTTTATCATCTATGTTAGACTATTTACAAATCCACTTACTCAAATTGCACAGGCTATGACCTATTTACAATCAACTGCAGCTGCAAGTGAAAGAGTATTTGAATTTTTAGACGAAGAAGAAATGGCTGATCAACATGGAATTAAGAAACATTTAGATAAATCTAAAGTAAAAGGAGAAATTGAATTTCAGCATGTGAAATTTGGTTATGATCCATCTAGAACCATTATTAAAGATTTCAGTGTAAAAGTATCTCCTGGACAAAAAATAGCGATTGTTGGACCTACTGGTGCTGGAAAAACAACTATGGTCAATTTGTTAATGAAATTTTATGAGATTAATGATGGTGATATTTTAATTGATGGAATATCTACGAAAGAATTATCACGTGAAAATATTCACGAACTATTCTGTATGGTATTACAAGATACTTGGTTATTTGAAGGAACAGTCTTAGAAAATATTAAGTTTAACAAAGAACATGTAAGTGAAGAGGAAGTTTGGGAAGCTTGTAAGACAGTAGGTGTTGATCACTTTATCAAAACTCTTCCTGGTGGATTGCATTCGATGTTGGGAGATACCGATAGTGTTAGTCAAGGCCAAAAGCAATTGCTAACTATTGCTCGCGGTATGATTGAAAATGCCCCTTTCTTAATTCTAGATGAGGCCACCTCTAATGTAGATACTAGAACAGAAGAATTGGTACAAAAAGCAATGGACAAATTAACGGAAGGCAAAACATCTTTTATTATTGCTCATCGATTATCAACTATTAAAAATGCAGATATCATTTTAGTGATGAAAGATGGTAATATTATTGAAACCGGAAATCACGATGAATTGATGAAGCAAAAAGGATTCTATGCAGATTTATATAATTCACAATTTGAACTATAGAGAAAAAATAAAATTTAGTTACAATGAATAGCTATGCAATGGTATAATTTCAGTTACATAGCTATTTTTATTTTACAAAGTTATTATTCTGAACCTATTGAAGAATATTTAAGTAATTATTGCATTAGTAAAGATAGTGTTGATATGGTTGCTAATACGAATTATCATTGTTTTAGTGGGTTGACAGAAGATATCTTAAATTTCTATTTTCAAAAAAAGTTATTTACAAGGAGGGTATTCTGATTTTTTTGCTGCGATGAAATGTTATGGAAATTGTTTTGGTTTTTTGCAAAAAGAAAGTGGAGGTTATTCTACTATGGATGAATATTTGAAAGATCATGTTAAAATGTTTTATAATAAATAGGCTTATGGATAAATGATCTTTCTTTCCCATCGTGATGATGTCCAAAAGAAAAATTTGTTTCAGGGAAGTGTTTTTTATGATTTTGAATGTTAGTGGTAGATGTGATGTTGTGGCTTTCTATACCGATTGGTTTATGAATCGATATAAAGAAGGATATGTCAATGTAAGGAATCCTTTTTACCCCAAACAAGTTAGTAGAATTCATTTCGAAGATGTAGATGCTATTGTTTTTTGTACCAAAAATCCAATTCCTATTGTAGATAGATTAAAAGAAATAGATAAACCGATTCTTTTTCATGTTACATTAACACCTTATAAACAGGATTTGGAGCCTTTTGTTCCTGATAAAAAACAGGTGATTACTGCTATTCAACAGATTTCACAGATAATAGGAAACGAAAATATTTATGTGCGCTATGATCCTATTTTATTGAATCGTGAGTATCCTCTAGAATATCACCTAAAGGCTTTTGATAGACTTTGTGAAAGATTGGATGGCCATGTTAAACATATCATCATTTCCTTTGTGGATGATTATAAAAATGTAAGGAATCATCAAACAAAGTTACAATTGAAAGAATTCACAAAACAGGATTTTGAAAAGATTGGAAAAGCTTTTAGCAAAAGTGCAAAGGAGCATGGTATGACTGTTCAGACTTGTTTTGAACAAGAAAATTTAGTAGAGTATGGTTTTTTAAAAAGAGATTGCATCGATAGAAATTTAGCTTTTCGACTTACGGGAAAAACTAATTTTAAAAAATGGAAAGCACATAATTGTGGTTGTGTAGAAATGGTAGATATTGGAGTTTATAATTCATGTAGGCACTTTTGTAAATACTGTTATGCTAATTATGATGAGAAGCAGGTCATTAGAAAATTCCAAAAGCATGACCCTAATTCGTCTTTATTGGTAGGTCAATTAGAAATAGATGATGTAATTAAAAAAAGAAGTTAGATTATTTGGTTAGCAAGTATGAATTTTGATTAGTTTGTGTTATACTAATAATAGGTGATCATAAAGATGTATTTTAATCAAGAAGTAGAAGATATTTTAAAGAATTTGAATACTTCTGATATGGGATTAACAGAAGAAGAAGCAAGAAAGCGTTTATTAAGGGATGGACAAAATATATTGCCAAGAGAAAAAAGAGATAGTATTTTGAAGTTGTTTTTGAAGGAGTTTGTATCTCCTATTCAAATCATTTTAATCATTACGGTAATTATTTCTTTTTTGCTTGGGGAAATAGTAGATGCAGGCGTGATTGCATTTATTATTTTAGTGGATGTTATTATGGGTACTTATCAAGAAAATAAAGCTTTGAATCAAGCAGAAGCTTTATCTAAGATGTTGAGAATGAAAGCCAAAGTACTAAGAGATGGAAAGGAAATGGAAATTGATTCCACTGAAGTTGTAGTAGGAGATATTTTGGTTTTAGAGAGTGGTAGTAAGTTAAGTGCAGATTGTCGTATTATAGAGTGTTATAATCTTCAAGTAGATGAGTCAGTTTTAACCGGAGAAAGTGTAGCAGTGGTTAAGAGTTATAGCGTTCTAGGTGATGATGTGATTTTGGCAGAAAGAAAAAATATGTTATATGCAGGAACTAGTATTATGACAGGAAGAGCAAAAGCTGTTGTTGTTGCCACTTCTATTCAAACAGAAATTGGTAAAATTGCTTCTCATGTTACCGAAACTAAGAAAGAAAAATCGCCATTGACGATTCGAATGGAAAAATTCTCTAAACAAATCAGCATTTTGATTTTAATTATTTCTGCAATATCTGCTTTGATTCTTATGGCTAAGGGATACCCTACTAGTGGTATATTTTTATCTGTAGTAGCATTGGCAGTATCGGCTATGCCAGAAGGGTTGTCTCTAGCTTTAACAATGGCTTTAACGATTGCCTCGAGTAGAATGAGTAAGAAAAAAGTAATTGTGAAAAGTTTATATTCTGTAGAATCTTTAGGTAGTTGTACAGTAATTGCTTCTGATAAAACAGGTACTTTAACAGTAAATGAGCAAACAGCTAGAAAAATCGTTTTAAAAGATGGAACATCATTTGAAGTCACTGGTACTGGCTATAATGGGGATGGACAAGTACTTCCTAATGGAGAGGCTAAAATTGAGGAAGCTGAAAGACTAGTTAAACTTTGTGCTGTTAATAATGAGGCTCATCTAGAAAAAGTAACGAATGGGTATGAGTCTTATGGGGATTCTATTGACATTGCTTTTCTCGCATTAAAAGAGAAAATGAAAATAAATATGGATATAGAAGTAAAAAATAGAATTCCTTATGAATCTGAAAAGCAGTATTCGGCTGTATTTTATGAGCAAAATGGGGTGCTTTGTTGTACTGTAAAAGGGTCTTTGGAAAAGATAATGTCTTTTTCAGAAAAGAATGACTTTTATATGAAACAAAACGAATCACTGTCTAAAGAGGGATATCGTGTCATTGCGGTTTGTGATGGTGTTGTGGCTGGAATGGAAGAAGCCAATCTTCATGACTTAGAATTTTTAGGAATGGTGGCATTCATTGATCCAATTCGCAAGGAAGCAATTGATTCTCTGAAAGAATGTCATAATGCAGGTATTAAAGTTGTAATGATAACAGGAGACCATCCATTAACAGCTTTGGCTATTGCAAAAGAATTGAAATTAGCTGCAACGGAAGAAGAAGTAGCAACTGGAAAACAAATTGAAGAAGCATACGAAAAGGGAAATGAATTTTTTGATCAGTTTATTCGAGATAAAAAAGTATTTTCTAGAGTGACTCCACTTGATAAATTACATATTGTAGAATCTTATAAAAGAATGGGCGAATTTATTGCTGTTACTGGAGATGGAGTAAATGATGCCCCAGCTATTAAAGCAGCAAATATCGGGATTGCTATGGGTAGTGGAACAGAAGTAGCAAAAGATACGGCTTCCATGATCGTAATGGATGATAATTTTAAATCTATTATAGCTGGAATTAAGGAAGGGCGTATTGCTTATTCTAATATTCGTAAGATTACATTATTCCTATTATCTTGTGGTATGGCAGAGGTGTTATTCTATTTGTTAGCCATTGCTTTTGGATATCCACTTCCATTAGTTGCGATACAATTGTTATGGATTAATGTGGTAACAGATGGTATTCAAGACATTGCTTTGTCATTTGAAACTGCCACAGATGATATTATGAAAGAAAAACCTAGAAGTACCAAAGAGTCTTTATTCAATAAGGACTTAATGTTGGAAGTTTCTCTTTTTGGCTTAACCATTGCGATGTTGATTTTCGTAGTATGGAAAAACTTGATGGACAAAAATACGGATTTAGTGATTGCTAGAAGTATCGTGATGATGTTAATGGTATTTATTCAAAATATCCATGTTTTAAACTGTCGTAGTGAAAAGAACAGTGTTTTAAAAACAAGCTTATTTACTAATCCGTTGGTAATTGGAACTATTGTTAGCTCTATTATTTTACAGATTGTGGTTACAGAGTTTAAAATTACAGCAAATTTTTTAAGTATTACTAGACTTCCATTACAAACAATCCTTCTATTATTTGCTCTTTCCTTTGTAGTTATCATAGTAGCTGAGATTTATAAATTTATTTATCGTAGAGTAAAAACTAGGTAAAATTTCATCATGATAGCATTAGATAGGGAAGATATATGGAGAAGATTAGCTGCTTCTACATTTCGAAGCAGCTTTCATTTGAAACGGAAAGACAAAGTTTATGTTAGAGAAAAAGGGCTAGAAGTTATTCAGAATCACGCCTATGATTTTATTAGAAAAAGACTTGCACCTAAAGAAATTTGTAATGATGGCAAGCAAACACCAATGAAAGGACATCCTGTGTTTATAGCTCAGCATGCAACTGCTACTTGTTGTAGAGAATGTTTATATAAATGGCATAAGATATCAAAAAACAAAGAACTATCAGAAATTGAAATAGATTATATTGTACAAGTTATTATGACTTGGATAAAAAGAGAAAGTAACGAATATCTTTAGTTATCATCGATTAAATGTAATCTTATTGGTTATAACATCTGAAATCATCGAGTTGTGAAATCAGATGTTTTTTTACTACCAAATAAGCATTGCTAACATGGAATTTATGGAAAAAGTTATACATAAAGTAGTGATTCTTTTTCATACTAATATTGGTGGTATTATGAAAGTATTAATAACAGGGGCAACTAGTGGCATCGGTTTTGATACAGGTATTAAACTAATAGAGAAGGGATATTTTGTTTATTTTACAGTTCATAGAGAGGAACAGGTTAAAACTGTAGTAGAACATTTAAAAAAATTACATTTATTAAAAAGAGCAGCTGTTTTTCAGCTAGATATTACACAAGAAGAAGATTGTAAATTAATTTATGATTTAGAAGTTGATTGCTTGATCTGTAATGCTGCTATTGGATATGGTGGAAGTGTTTTAGATATTCCGATTTCATCTTTAGAAGATAATTTTCAAGTGAATGTATTTTCCAATATAAGATTGATTCAGATGTTTTGTGGTCATTTGTTTTTAAAAAAGAAAAAGGGAAAAGTAGTAGTGATATCTAGTATTGCTGGAATTATTCCAATTCCTTTTTTAGGGAGCTATTGTGCTACTAAGGCAGCTTTGATCAGTTTAACTACTTGTTTAAAGAAGGAATTAAAATTAATCACAGATGATATCAAGATAAAGTTAATTGAACCAGGAATTTTTAACACTGGATTTAATGATGTTATGATAGAAAATAGGGAAGAAAGCCTTTATTTTCAAAATTTAGAACCTACTTTAACAGAAATAGAAAAATCATTGTTCTCTTTGTTTGGTTATAATCGTACTAATAGCATTATCAAAAAAATAGTATGTGCTGTAGAATCTAATTCTAATCGCCTCATTTATAGTGCGCCTTTCTTACAGAAGACTATCGCAAGAATTTATAGCTTTTTTAGATAATTAAGAATTTTTAAGTTTTTTTGAAACTTTCTTAAATAATATAATTGGAAGATAAATATATAATCGTTTTCCATATATTTAAGAAAGGAGCTTTGCATGCCAAAAGAAAAAGAATTGAAATTTATATCCTTGGTATCAGATACTACATTTAAGTATCTATACAAGAATATAAAAACCAGAAGTTGGATTGAAAATATAATTAGGCAGAAATTTAATTTGGATTTAAGTGGTTATCAGTTGGTGGATAATGAATCGAATACTGGAAATTATATTAAAGATTATCGCTATG
>CALVOY010000051.1 GCA_944350415.1 uncultured Bacilli bacterium
GGAAGTAACTATGAGCGCTATAATTCTATCTTAGCTTATCGTGATGAATTATATGTAGTAGGACATACTAGTTCAAAAGATGCTGGTTTAAAAATTAGTACAGATGGAGAACTGATGACGGGAATACTTGTTCGTTATGATCAAGAAGGAAATATCTTAAAGAAGGAAGCTTTGGGTGGTAGTAATAATGACAATTTAACGGATATCACAACGGATAGTGTCAGTCTTTATATTAGTGGTTATAGCAATAGTGATGATGGTAATATCACAACAGCAAAAAATAATGGAAAAGATTACTTTGGTAAAATTATTAAACTTGACTTTAAATTTAGAACTTTAATGGTAAAATAAAACATATCACACTGGATATGTTTTTTTATGCAAATGGATTTTCAATTTCTGCTGTTTGTAAATTGGTATTAGAGAAGTTTGTGATTACTACATATAAACCAATTAACGCTGGAATTAGGGATATTAAGGATGCGATAATCTGCAGAGTAAGAGCATCGGTATCTTGATTGGTACTGGATGCTAAACTTTTAGCTTTATAATTTAAATATAAGAAAAATAGGGTTAATAATAATATAAATATTTTATTTAATAATGCTAGTGTTTGAGACTCTTCGGGAGTCAGAAAGCCTTCTTTTTCTAATGCTCTTTGTCTTTGATTTAAGATGATGGTGATAGAAACTGTTAAAGATATAATATAAAGAATACATCCAATTAGCTGAGAATCAATTATAAATAATTGATCATTTTGAATTTCTTGTTCACTCAATCTATCACATCCTTTTGTCTTTTTAATTATATGTGATCTGTGAGAAAAAAGAAAAAACTTCACCAAGTGAAGTTTTTTAATCTTATCTATTATAGAATTCAACAATCAATGATTCATTAATATCAGCATTAAGCTCGCTTCTTTCAGGTAATCTAACAAGTTTTCCTTCTAATTTCTTATCATCAAATGTTACAAATTCTACTCTTTTTGTAGTCTTTTCTAATGCAGCTTTGATTGCTGGATGATCTTTTGAGTTTTCTTTTACTGCAACAGTATCTCCAACTTTAACACGATAAGATGGAATATCTACTTTCTTTCCGTTTACAGTAATATGACCATGGTTTACTAATTGACGTGCAGCACGACGTGTTGTAGCAAGACCTAAACGATAAACTACATTATCTAATCTTGATTCTAATAATCTTAAGAAGTTTTCACCATGAATACCTTTCATTTTAGAAGCTTCATTGAAAGTTTTCTTAAATTGTCTTTCATTTACTCCATATAAAAATCTAACCTTTTGCTTTTCTTTTAATTGTTCTCCATAGTTAGATAGTTTTCCTTTACGATCTTGACCATGCTGACCTGGACCGTAAGGACGACGAGCTAATTCTGTACCATTTTCTAAAATTGAGAATCCAACTCTACGCGCTTGTTTGCGACTTGGTCCTGTGTATCTTGACATAATGTCCTCCTTCGATATTTTTTGTCATAAACATCGAATCCTATGAAACCATTTATTAGGGTGTTTATGTTTCAGAGGTTCGCTAACAGTGAAGTTACTACTCATTTCATAAACACATTAATAATTTTTCATAGCACTGTTTGATGAATATGCAGTTTAGATTATATATAAAATAAAGGTTTCTGTCAATTGTTTTTTTGTAAAAGTATATATTTTAGGCTTGCCTTCTGAATCTACAGATTCAATTGTTACAGTTTCCACATTTTCTAAGTCAGTAACAGGAAATGGAAAATTAATATGGATTCCAGGTTTATATGTAATATTAGCATCTTGAATATTGA
The DNA here is from genome assembly GCA_944350415.1 of uncultured Bacilli bacterium. Classification (GTDB taxonomy): domain Bacteria; phylum Bacillota_I; class Bacilli_A; order RF39; family UBA660; genus Alloscybalousia. The sequence continues at coordinate 1,805 of CALVOY010000051.1, forward strand.
GATTTTTAAAATCTCTTTGCAAATGGTAATTTACTTGCTGCGATGGAATGATATCTTTTGAAAGGTAGTTATCCATAAATTTTTTAAGAGTTGTATTATTAAAATTTCCGTCATAATTTCTGTTATGATTAAATTCTATTCCTGCAAATAATACTTTTCTGCTACAGCAAGATCACTTTTTTCATTTATCCACCACTTGATTGGTTGTACTTCCACCCATATGTAATCACCATTTCGATATTTTTTTCTATTAGAAAGAGTGAAATGATAAGATGAGTTAAAACAAGTATTTGCTTTTACTCTAACATATTTTTTTCATTATATTCATATTCTGTCAGTTTCTGTTCTTGAAAAGGTTTATTATATTCATAATACTTTGCAAAATTAATTGTATATTCTTTTCCCGTTGCTAATAAAGAATTTTTTTGATATTCTTCTTCTAATATTTTTTGAAGTGTTTTAGAAACTGCTTCTTGAGGATACTCTCCATATTCTACTTCTAAAATTCCATCTTGTGTTCTTACTTTGTTTGAACAGATAGATGAGATTGTAGAGTATGGCAAAACGGGGCGACATCCAATATTACGTGTATATACTTCATTATCGTGAATCTCACCATCTGAGTCAACAGTATATAAGCTTTCAATTCTTGTAGGTTTTCTATACCCATTGTATATATCATATCCTGTATCTGTCCAATAACTTCCCGTTCTCTTTTTTAACTTATAATTATAATTGCTAACTTGCCCTCTAATAACATCGCAAAATCGCTAATTGTTGCCTTTGTTCCTCTTTTTCTAAATATTTCTAATTGCTGATTTCTATCAGCTATTTCATCCATAGTTAAAATAGTTAAATTTGACATTGTGATATTCACCTCATTTATTTTGTATATTACACGATTATATAATCTTTTTTGATATATTATATACTAAATAAAAATTTTGTCAAAAAAATAAGTAAAAACATTCTTTCTATGGTAAAATATATTTATAGTGAAAATAAGGAGTGGTTAGAAAGTGAACGGTGTTTATTTATTAGTTGGAACTTTCTTTATTATTGCAGTTATTTTAGTAACTGTTGTTTTAACACTGCTTAGTAAGCATAAATATAAAGTACTTAGAGAAGAAGTAGAAATGTTAGATAAAGAGAAAAATATGATAGCTAGTACACCAGTGTTATCTGAGCTTTCCAAAGTAGAATCGATTGTTAAAAATGATAAAATGGAAGAAAAGTATAAAAATTGGCAGAAACGCTTTGAAATCATTAAAGAAGATAAAATTAATGTTATCAATGACATGATTAATGAGCTGGATATTTCCACTAATGGAAAAAATTATAAAAATATTGATCAGAAATTAGCTAAAGTAGAGATGGAAATTTATAAAGTTAGAGAAAGTGCTAATGAGTTATTAAATGAAATACAAGAGATTACAGTCAGTGAGGAGAAATACCGTAGCATTGTCACAAAACTAAAAGCTAAGTATCGAAAATTGATGAATGAATTTACTACGCATCAAGCTGATTATGAAGATATCGCGGAAGCTATTGAGCTACAGTTTGAGAATATTGAGAAACGTTTTTTAGACTTTGAACGAAGAATGGAAAAGAATGAGTATGATGAAGTTGTTCATATTGTAAAAGCTTTGGATACTATGATTGATCATATGGGAATTGTGGTTGTAGAAGTTCCAAATTTAGTATTACTTGCTAAAAAATTAATTCCTAAGCGTATAGAAGAGATTTTAGCAATTCAGGAAGATTTAACCGAAAAAGGATATAATCTTGAGTATTTAAATGTTATTTACAATATGGAAGAATGTAATAAAAATATTAGTACTATTTTGGATCGTATTCGAGTATTAAATTTAGAAGATTGCATGTTTGAACTGAAGACAATGCTAGATTATTTGGATTCTCTTTTTAATAGTTTTGATCAAGAAAAGTTGGCAAGAAAAAATTATGAAGCTTTGTCTACTCCATTTGAAAAGAAATTAAAAAAGACTAATCGTATTATGAAAGATATTTATGGGCAGTTAGATGATATTAAGAATATGTATGATTTAAGTGATGATGATATCCAAGATATTAAAGATATTAAACTTAGGCTGACCAATACTGTAAATGAATATAGAGAATTAGTGAAACAGGCAGAAGCAAAAGAAAAACCTTATACATATTTGTATAAACAGTTAGAGATGTTGGAGAATATTCTTCAAGAATTAGAAAATTCACTAGATATTAGTTTAAAATCTTTAGGTAGTATGTATGATGATGAAATTCGTGCTAGAGAGCAATTAGAAGAAATTCAAGATTTATTAAAGCAATGTAAAATTAAAATTAGAAGTTATAAATTACCAATTATTATTAATAACTATTTTATTGAATTATCAGAAGCGAATGATGCAATTAATGAAATTATTAAAGAATTAGAGAAGAAACCCATTGTGATTAAAGTATTGAATACTAGGGTAGATACTGCTCGCGATTTGGTATTAAAACTATATAATACAACTAATGATATGATTAAAACAGCTCAATTGGCAGAAATGGCTATTGTATATGGGAATCGATATCGTAGTGAGGTAAAAGAAATTGATCGTGGTTTAGATAATGCTGAAATGTTATATCATAAAGGTAATTATAAGGATGCTTTAGAAGTTTCTTTGTCTTCTATCGAGTTAATAGAACCAGATATTCATAGTAAGTTATTAAAATTATATGGAGAAAGATAGTCTTTCTTTTTTTGTATATTTCTGGTATTATATGATTACTTTTTAGAAAAGGGGGTTGTCATAATGTCAGAAGTTAATCGGAACAATTCTAAAGAGCTGCTTTATAAATATTACTCAAAATGGGATAAGAAACTGTTAGAAGAAGCATTGCGTTGGCAGTCCTTGTATTTGAAAATATCTGGTATTGATAAAAATTATAGGTCAATTATTCAAGATGCATCCAAGCTTTTTGTTGATTTTTGTTTTCATCAAACTATACATGAATATTTTTATTTATATCGATACATGTTAAAACACGGTTATTTTTCTATTCAACCATTTCGATATAAAGATATCTGTGATAGTTTGTTTGATGGTAGATGCATCATGAGCGGTTATGGTAATTGCCGTCATATTAGTGGTCTATACCAAGATATTTTACAGGAGATAAGAAATTCCTATGCTCCAGATTTTGCTTCTTCTTTATTGGATGTCTTCTTGCCTGATACTAGTTTAGAGGAGGAATTAAAAAGCCAAAAGATAGAACCTAATCATATTAGCGTTTTAGCTAGTCAAAATGGATGTTACTATATACAAGATGTCACGAATAATTTGATTTTTACTACCTGTCATTTATTAGAAAATAGTCCAAAATTATGTTGTGATTCTATTTTGAAACATGAAAATATTCTTATTTTTCCAGAAAGTTTTATGGCTTATTCTTCTTTATCTAAAAAAGATTTAATCTATCATTTACAAAAAATGAATGATTCCAATTGTATAAGCAAGAAAGAATTAAAACATATTAGAAAGCAAATGAAAAAGCAATGCCAAGAGAACATAGATATATTTCAAGATTTTTATGATAGAAATATAGATGATATTGAAAAAGTTTATCAAAAAGTAAAAAAACGAGGCAGCTTAAAGAAAGATCGAGATGAGTAAGTATAGAAATATGCTTATCTTTTTGTTATAATGAAAAGGATTTTAAATAACAGGTGATTTTATGATTTCATTTGATGACTTCTTTATAGCAGAAAAATCGATAGATATTTCAGATTTGTTAGCAGAAATAGAAATACCTACTCGATTGATAAATATTTTGAAAGGTATGACTTTTTATAGCCAAGATGCTTTTTTTCAAATAGCTGATACACTGGCACTAGAACATACTAGTCATTATCTTTTTCCTAATAGATTCATATCCTTTTATCCACAAGTAGTGGAAAGACATGCTACTCATAGTTTGACTTGCAACTTATCTGGTGCAAAAATTAAAAAGGGTAGTCTTTATTATACCTATCATCCTTTTATGGAAGATTTACAAAGTGGTAGAGTTTATACTATTTCAAAGAAGATTGTTGCAGAAGCTAGTTTTGTGGATTTATTTCCACAGGATTTATTTACCTATGAAGAGTGGTATTATAAAATAAAGACTGCTTATTATCAAAACGAGGATGTTATAGATTTTTATTTTTTAAGTAGGGAATGTGGAGAGAGTTGCTTAGATCCTTATTTGTTAGGTCTTAGCAAGAAGAAAAGAAAGAAGTGAGGTTATGATTTATTTAGATTATAGTGCAACAACCCCGGCCAGTAAAGAAGTGGTAGATACTTTTTCTAGAGTAAGTTTGGATTATATTGGAAATCCTAATTCTTTGCATCAATTAGGAGTAGAAGCAAAGAAATTAATGGATGCGGCAACCAAACAAGTTGCAGAACTATTAAGGGTAAAGATGAATGAAGTGATTTTTACTAGTGGTGCTAGTGAAGCTAATAATTTGGCAATTATGGGAGTAATTGAAAGATATCCTAATCGAGGAAGGCATATTATTACGACAAAATTAGAACATTCTAGTGTTTTAGAATGTGTTAACTATTTAGAAAAAAAAGGATATGTTATTGATTATGTAGATGTTCAAGAAGATGGGTTAGTTAATCTAGAGCATCTCAAAAGTTTATTATCTAAAGAAACCGTTTTAGTCAGTATTCATCATGTGAATAGTGAGGTTGGTTTTTGTCAAAACGTAAATGAAATTGGTAAAATTTTAAAAGATTATCCTACTACTATTTTTCATGTAGATGGAACCCAAGCTATTGGCAAAATTCCTATTTCTTTAGAAAATATTGATTTGTATAGTTTTAGTAGTCATAAGTTTTTTGGATTAAAAGGTGTTGGTGGTTTAATAAAAAAAAGCAACATTGAACTTGAGCCTATGATTCATGGTGGTAAAAGTCAAACCATTTATCGTAGTGGAACACCAGCTCTTGCTTTAATAGTAAGTACTGCTAAAGCATTAAGACTTGCCCTTACTAGCTTAGATAAAAAATATGATTATGTAAAAGAACTCAGTGACTATTTAAAAGAAGAAATTACTCATATGGATGGAGTTATATTAAATAGTAATCAAAACTCGATTCCTCATATTGTGAATATTAGCGTCCTTGGTATTAAACCAGAGACTATGCTTCATGCATTAGAAGAAAAAGGAATCTATATTTCTACTAAGACAGCTTGCTCTAAAGATAATAGCGATTCTTTAACCCTTACCACTCTTGGTAAAGACTTTAGTATTAGTGGACATTCGATTCGTATCAGTATCAGTTATATGACAACGAAAGAAGAAATCCACACTTTTGTGGAAAACTTAAAAATATGTATCCAAAAATTAAAATTTTAAAAAAAGTATTTCATTCGAAGTATGTTAAAATAGGCTTCCTTGTACTTTTTTGCCTATATTTGTATTTGAAAGCAAATAATGGAAGTTACTTCTTAATGAAATAAAAAATTATAATTCAAAAAGTTTAAAAAATAGAAAGTTGGAGATAATAATGGAGAGAGTAGTATTAATTAAATATGGTGAACTAACTACCAAAAAGGGAAATCGTAAATTCTTTATTCAAACTTTATATCAAAATATTAAAAAGAAATTAAATGGACTTGATGTTAAGATTAGTCGAGATATTTCTCGTATGTATATTGAATTTTTAGATGATGAAATGGAGTTAGTTTTAAAAAAGTTAAATCAAGTATTTGGAATTCATACTTATCAAGTTGCCTATAAAATAGATACTGATATCGAAGCTATCAAAGAATTAGCAACAGACATTATGAAAGAAAAAGTTGGTACTTTTAAGGTAGAAACAAAGCGAGCTAATAAGAATTTTCCTATCCCAAGTACAGAATTTAGTAGACAACTTGGTGGTTTGATTTTAAAAAATAATTCTAATTTAAAAGTAGATGTTCATCATCCTAATACTACTTTAACAGTGGAGATTCTAGATCGTTATACTTATTTATATACAGATATCTATTATGGTCTTGGTGGATATCCAGTTGGGGTACAATCAAAAGGAATGCTTATGCTTAGTGGTGGAATTGATTCTCCTGTTGCTGGATATTTGGCTTTAAAGCGTGGTGTTAGAATAGATGCTGTCTATTTTGAAGCGATTCCTCATACTAGTTTAGAGGCCAGAAATAAAGTAATTGAATTATCCAGAAAATTATGTCAGTATACAGATACTATTAAATTACATATTGTACCTTTTACTAATATTCAAGAAGCGATTTATAAAGAGTGTAATCCTGAATACTGTATTACTATTATGCGCAGAATGATGTATCGTATTATGGAAAGACTTGCAAAAAGAAATAAAGGTCTTGTGATTATCAATGGAGAAAGTATTGGACAAGTTGCTTCTCAAACCTTAACTAGTATGTCTGTAATCAATGCTGTTACCAATATGCTTGTCATTCGACCTGTTGCTTGTTTGGATAAATTAGAAATCATTGATCTTGCTAAAAAAATAGATACTTATGATATTAGTATATTACCCTATGAAGATTGTTGTACTGTTTTTGTACCAAAACATCCAGTTATTAATCCAAACCTCAAAGAGTGTTTATTGAATGAAGAAAAATTTGATTATGAACAAATGATTGAAGATACTGTTAATCATGTACAAACTATTGTGATTCAAGAAAACAATCCAGAAGAATTTAGTAATTTATTATAAAAAATAAAAGGTAAAAATTACCATAGCAAATTATGTATGAATTGGGGAATTTTTCACATTCTATTAGTGTATAGGAGGTGAAACAAATGAACCAAAATTCAAATAAATCTTCAATGAAGATGAGAGTACCAGGAGCTAAACAAGCTATCGATAAAATGAAATACGAAATCGCTAACGAATTCGGTGTAGCTTTAGGTGCTGATACTACTTCTCGTGCTAATGGTAGCGTTGGTGGTGAAATTACTAGACGTTTAGTTCAATCAGGAATGAACAATATTAGCGGAAGTTACCAAAATAAATAAGTAAAGTGTTAATATAATGATATATTGATTCTTAAAAGATAGGTGAAATTCCTATCTTTTTGTATATACTTGTTAAAATGTAAAAAGGGAAAAGTATTTCGCTGGATGGCGAAAATGAATTTTATTTTTGTAAGAATTACCCATAAATTTTTAAAATAATAGTTCTTTTAAAATAAAATCTTATGTAGTATAATAAATAAAAGGAGAGATATTTGTGAAGATTTTATCTGTTAATGCTGGTAGTTCTACTTTAAAATTTCGCTTATATGAAATGCCAGAAGAAAGCGTATTAATGAAAGGTACTATGGAGCGTATTGGGTTAGATGGTTCTAATCTTAGTATCCGAATTGGGGATGAAAAGATTCAAAGAGATGTTGTGCTTCAAAATCATGCCGATGCTGTGAATGTATTATTAAAAGAACTATTAGACCAAGGAGTGATATCCTCTTTGGAGGAAATTAAGGCAGTTGGCCATCGTATCGTACATGGTGGTAATTTATATTCTAGTAGTGTAGTTATGAATGATCGTGTCATTCATGAAATTGAAAACATTTCGGATTTGGCGCCACTTCATAATCCAGCTAATTTAATTGGTGTTCGAGCATTTACGAAAGCAATTCCAACCGCTGTTCAAGTAGGATGTTTTGATACTGCTTTTCATCAAACATTAAAGGAAGCTGACTATTTATATCCAATCCCTTACGAATGGTATGTTAAATATCATATT